>JBOGNJ010000060.1:0-13630 GCA_050746905.1 Candidatus Acidiferrales bacterium | reverse complement strand
CCTTTCTGTGTGAAGTGCATAATCACCCCACTTTAGGACTAGTACTTTGCGCCCAATGCAATGAACCGGAGTGACTATCCCGCGGCGCGCGCGTTTCGCCTATCGTAGCCGAGTACTACAAAAAGGGGCAAATCGGCGGAGGGCACGAAGCGCGCGGGTTGAAAGTGGCGCTTCGCAGGGTGTTTTCTTTCGCGGACCTCCCTTCTTGCCAGTCTTCAGTATGACGCTTCGCGGGCGACCCATGGAGAACTTACTTCGAGTCAGAGACTTGACGGTGCGATACGGGGCCGCGGATGCGCGCGCGCACACGGCCGTGGACCGGATTAGTTTCGACATCGCGGCAGGCGAAGTGGTGGGGTTGATGGGAGAGTCCGGCAGCGGAAAGTCGAGCATTGCGCTGGCATTGCTGGGACTGTTGCCGGCGGAAACCGCTGAAGTTTCAGGGTCGGTTTTGTTTCGCGGCGAAGAATTGACAGGCATGCGCGAAGGCACGCTCGAGGAAATTCGCGGAGCGGCGATTTCGCTGGTGTTTCAAGAGCCCGGAATTTCGTTGAGCCCGATGATGCGCGCGGGAGACCAGATCGCGGAAGTGATTCATGCGCACCGGCGGTGGAACTGGAGACGCTGCCGCGTGGAAGCGGAAGAAATGCTCGCGCGGGTTGGATTGACGCCGACGGCGCGGATTTTTGCGGCGTATCCACACCAATTAAGCGGAGGGCAACGGCAGCGAGTGGTGCTGGCGCAAGCTCTGGCGTGCGATCCCGCTCTTTTAATCGCCGATGAGCCGACGGCTTCTCTGGACGCGCGCAGCCAGGCGGATTTTATTGCGCTGCTGAGGAGCTTGAAGGAACAGGCCCGGATTTCCATTCTTCTGATCAGTCACAAGCCGGAAATTCAGGCAAGCCTTGCCGACCGGCTGTTGGTGATGAAGGACGGGCAGATTGTGGAAGAGGGAAATTTCGACGAACTTTACCGTAATCCTTCCGACGCATACACGCGGCTGATGTTGCGGCGTTCGAAGAGCGCGAGAAATTCACGTTTCGCCGGCGAGCCCGTTTTCGCCGAGGAGCAATTCGCCCGATGAGCGGATTCCGCAAAGAGCCGCTGGTTAGTATCCGCGGACTCAGCAAGCAATATGTGCAACGGCGGCCGCTGACGTCCGCGAAGTTCACGATACGGGCCGTGGAGAATGTGGACCTGACGATTCAGCGCGGCGGGACGCTGGCGCTGGTGGGCGAATCGGGCGCGGGAAAATCGACCGTGGTCCGCTGCCTTTCGCTGATCGAAACACCGACGGCGGGAGAGATTTGGTTTGATGGAGCGAATGTATTGAAGCTGCGCGCCAAGGAACTGTTGCCCTTGCGGCGTCAAATTCAGATTATTTTTCAGGACCCGACTTCCGCGTTGAATCCCGGGATGACGGCCGGAGAAATCATTGCGGAACCGCTGGTGATCCAGCGCGAAGGAACGAAAACCGAGCGGAGACATCGAGCATTGGAATTGATGGAGCAAACGGGATTGCCTGCGAAGTGGGAAAGCAAACTGCCCCTGGAATTCAGCGGCGGGCAGCGGCAAAGGCTGGCGATTGCGCGGGCGCTCGCGCTGGAGCCGAAGCTCTTGATTCTTGACGAAGCGCTTTCCGGCCTGGACCTGGCAAATCAGGAAATGATTCTGCGGCTGCTGGCGGAGCTGCAGGCGAGGCACTCGCTGACCTACGTTCACGTGTCACATGATCTGCGCATGGTTTCCGATTTGGCGGATGAAGTGGCTGTGATGTGCGAAGGACGAGTGGTCGAGCAGAAACGCGCGGCGGAGCTATTCGCGCATCCCGAACACGCGTACACGCAGGATTTATTGGACGCGGTACCGTCGCTCGAATCGATTTGCGAGGAGCGTTCCGCTTAGGATTTCTTATGAGATATCTCACACGGCGGATATTGCACGCGATGTTGCTGCTGGGCGCGATTTCCGTTTTTTCGTTCGCGCTGCTTCAGTGGGCGCCGGGAGATTTCTTTGATGCGATGCGTTTGAATCCGCGCGTTTCGGCACAAACAGTGGATGGCCTACGGTCGAAATATGGAATGAATCAGCCGCTTCCGGTGCGCTATGAGCATTGGGCGTTTTCCGTGTTGAAGGGCGACATGGGGTTTTCGTTTTCGTACAACAGTCCCGTGGCGCCGCTGCTGTGGGCGCGGGCGCGGAACACGCTGCTGCTGACGAGCATGGCGACGTTACTGGCGTGGCTGCTGGCGATACCGCTGGGAATATGGAGCGCCGCTAATAAAGGGACGTGGGGCGACCGGGCGTGCGGCTTCAGCACGTCGGCGCTTTTGACGATTCCGGACCTGCTGGTCTTTTTAGTTTTGCTCTTGCTGGCTGTGCGGACGGGATGGTTCCCAACCGGCGGAATGATTTCCACGGGATTCGACCATTTTACCTTCTGGAGCAAATGCAAGGATGTTGCGGCGCACTTCGCGTTGCCGGCGGTTGGGTTGGCCGTCGTCACGCTGCCGGTGCTGGTGCGGCACATTCGCTCCGCGATGATTGAAGCGCTGGAGTCGCCATTTATTCGCGCGGCTCGCGGACATGGCATCCCGCGCACGCGGCTGCTTTTCCGTTACGCGCTGCCCGCCGCGTCGAATCCGCTGATTTCGTTGCTGGGATTTTCCGTCGCGACGATGCTGAGCGCGTCGGTGATTGTGGAAGTCATCATGAGCTGGCCGGGGCTGGGTCCGCTGATGGTGCAGGCGATTCTGTCGCGCGACGTTTACGTGGTGGTTGGCGTGGTGATGCTGTCTTCGGTGTTTCTGGTGGCGGGGAATCTGCTTGCGGACGTGCTGCTGTTCGTGAGCGACCCGCGGATTCGCGTGGAATGACACGATGAAGAACCGGCACAAACTCTGGGGCGCGCTAATCCTGCTGGCGGGGCTGCACGGGCTGGTATTGTTCGCCGGCTTTTTTGCGCCGTATGGTTCGGCGGCGCAGGATCGCGAATTGCCGTTCGCGCCGCCGACGCGAATTCACTTCGTGGATGCGCACGGCAAATTCCACGCGAGGCCGTTTGTGTACGGATTGAAAGACGATCCGAGAATTCCGGGAGCGTTTGCGGCGGATTCGACGCGGGTTTACCCGCTGCATTTTTTTGTGCAAGGCTCGTCCTATAAAATCGGCGGAATGTTTCCCTCGCGCTTGCATTTCGTCGGCGTGAGCGCGCCGGGGCGGATTTTTTTGCTGGGAAGCGATGGTTATGGGCGCGACCAGTTCACGCGGTTCCTTTACGGCGGACAGATTTCGCTGGCCGCGGGTTTGATTGCGGCGGCGCTTTCCGTGCCGCTGGGCGTAATCATCGGGGCGCTGGCCGGTTTCTATGGCGGCTGGATTGATGACGTTCTGATGCGCGGCGGCGAACTGTTTCTGGCGCTGCCGTGGCTGTATTTGCTGTTTGCGGTGCGAGCGGAGTTGCCCTTGCATGTCGCGCAGTGGCAAGTGTTTTTATTGCTGATTGCGGTGATCGGACTGGTTGGATGGGCGCGACCGGCACGATTGATTCGCGGCGTGGTGCTGAGCGCGAAGGAGCGCAACTTTGTGGTGGCGGCTCGCTCTTTTGGGGCGTCCGACGCGTACTTGCTGCGGCGTCACGTGCTGCCGCAAACCTACGGCGTGATTCTGACTCAAGCGGCGCTGCTGGTGCCTCAATATGTGCTGGCTGAAGTGACGTTGACTTTTCTGGGGCTGGGAGTCGGCGAACCGATGCCGAGTTGGGGCAGCTTGCTGGCGTCTTTGCAGCAATATTACGTGCTGTCGTCGTACTGGTGGATGTTCCTGCCCGCCGCGCTGCTGATTCCCGTCTTTCTTGCCTATTACATGGCCGCCGATGCCTTACAGGAACGCTTGAAGACCGTGCCGCTGTAAAAAACCGCCACTCTCTGCTAAAACTTTTGGCATGCGTAAAGCCAGCCGATTGGGGAGAATTCGCGCCGTGGTTTTCGTCGCGACCCTGTGCGCGCTTTCGTCAGGCAGCGCTTCGAGGGCGCAGACCGTAGAACGGATGGTCACGGACAATCCGCCCGGCCAGGCCGGGGGCGAAATCGTGGTTGCTCTGCGTTCCGATCCGAAGACGCTGAATCCGGCGCTTGCCGCGGATGTTCCCTCGCGCGACATCATTTATTGCATGAATGCCGACTTGATCCATATCAATCGCGAAACGCAAAAGACGGAATCGGGGCTGGCAAAATCCTGGAGCGTCTCGCGCGACGGCAGAACGTACACTTTGCAACTCCGGCGCGGCCTGCGATTTTCAGATGGAAAGCCGTTTAACGCGGATGACGTGATTTTCACTTTCCGGGTGTACCTCGACGAAAAAATCCATTCGGAGCAGCGGGATTTGCTGATCATCGGCGGGAAACCGATTGTGGTTCAAGAAATCGACGACTACACGGTGCGATTCGAATTGGCCCAGCCGTATGCCGCGGCCGAGCGGCTCTTTGACGGAATACCCATTCTTCCGAAGCATCTTCTCGAAAATGCGTATGACAATGGCACTTTTTCGAAGGAGTGGAGCATCGCGATGCGGGCGGATGAGTTCGCGGGGCTTGGGCCATTTCGCCTGAAAGAATATGTGCCGGGCCAGCGGCTGGTGCTGGAGCGGAACCCGTATTATTGGAAAGTGGACGGCAAGGGGAACCAGTTACCGTACCTGAGCGAAATTGTATTTCTGTTTGTCCCCAGCGAAGACGCGCAAGTGATTCGGTTTCAGGCGGGCGATACGGATATTCTGAGCAGCTTCAGCGCGCAGAATTTTGCGGTGCTTGCGAGGGAGCAGGCGGCGAAAGGCTACCACTTGCTCGATGTGGGGCCGGGCCTCGAATACAACTTTCTGTTTTTCAACATGAACGAGCTGGCAGGCAAAAAGCTGCCGCAAATTGCGCGCAAGCAAGTTTGGTTTCAGGATGTGCGCTTCCGGCAGGCCGTGTCCGCCGCGATTGACCGCGATGGAATCGTGCGGCTGGTTTACGGCGGGCGCGCAACACCGCTGTGGAGTCAGGTGACGCCGGGGAACAAGCTGTGGGTCGATTCGACGCTGCCGCATCCTTCCCGCTCGCTGGAGCGCGCGCGTGAATTGTTGAAGAGCGCCGGATTTTCATGGAAAAGTGATGGAACGTTAATCGATGCGCAAGCGAATCCGGTGGAATTTTCGATCCTGACAAGCTCTTCGAATGCGGAACGCACGAAAATCGCCACGATTATTCAGGACGACCTGAGCCAGTTGGGAATGAAGGTGCATGTTGTTTCGCTCGACTTCGGCGCGATGGTGGACCGCTTGCTGAACAGTTTCGACTATGAAGCCGCCATTATGGGGATTGCGAGCGGCGATACGGATCCGACGGCGGAGATGAACGTGTGGGTTTCGAGCGGCGGGACGCACCTGTGGCACTTAAACGAAACGAAACCGGCGACGCCCTGGGAAGCGGAAATGGACCGGCTGATGAACGAACAACTGATTACGTTGAATTATGAAAAACGGAAGCGCCTGTACGATCAAGTGCAGCAAATCGTGGCGCAGGATTTGCCGGTGATTTGCGTGGCGAGTCCGGACATTCTGGTTGGAGCCAAGAATCGCGTTGGAAATTTTCAACCCGCGATTCTGGATCCGTACGCTTTGTGGAACGTTGAAGAGCTGTACGTCCACTGAGTGGCGGTGGATGCGAGTCCCGCGAGTGCGTCGACAAACTGTGGCGAGCGATGAGCGGCAAATCGCGTGGACGGACACGCGACTTGTGCGGGAGTGCCTGAACGAGAGTGAGGCGGCGTGGTCGGCGCTGATCGACAAATACAAGAATTTAATTTTCTCGATTCCCATCAAATACGGTTTCTCCCCGGATGACGCCACCGATATTTTTCAGGCCGTCTGCCTGGAGCTGCTTTCCGAGCTTCCGAAACTGCGGAAGCCGAAGGCTCTGGCGAAGTGGATCCTGCAGGTGACCGCGCACAAATGCTTTCATCACAAGCGGCAAATGCAACGAATGGAACACCCGGATGAGGACGATAATGCGGTGGAACAGAACACGCCGGCTCGCGCGGAAGAAATTTTGAGGCAGGCGGAAGAGGAACAGGCGATCCGGGAGGCGATGTCCGAGTTGCCGCCGCGCTGCCGCCAGTTGATGCAAATGCTGTTTTTCGAGGAGCCCGCGCGTCCGTACCAGGAACTTGCGGCGGAGTTGGGACTATCGACGGGCTCGATCGGGTTCATCCGGCAGCGCTGCCTGGAACGTTTGCGCAAACGGCTGAGCGAAGCAGGTTTTTCGTGACCGAGACGGCGAAGAAAAGTTTGCTGACCGCAAATACGCTGCGAGAGATGGCGGGGCTGAAGGATGAGGCCAGCCGCACGAAATATTTCTCGCGCCGCCCGCGGCTTCGCAGTAAAAACGTTGTACTGGAATTAAACGCCGTCGTCCGCACGAAACTCCGAGAAGACGCCCAACAAGCGTTGTCGCTGGCCGAAGCAGCCGTGGCCATAGCGCGCAAACTGCGCAATGGCGAGGCGCTGGGCCGCAGTTTGCGCTCCAAGGCGAACGCGCTGTACATGATTGGCGACAACCAAAAAGCTTTGGAGTTCCATGCGCAGGCGCTGGAAATATTCCAGAAAACGGGCAACGCGCAGGAAGAAGCGCGCACGCTGATTCCCCAGATTCAGCCGCTGATTCTGCTGGGGCAGTATGACCGCGCTTTCGAGGCAGCGGAGGCGGCGAAGAAAATCTTCGAGCGCCTGGGCGATAAGCAACGGCTGGGGCATCTCGAGATCAACGTGGGGAACATATATCACCGGCAAGATCGCTTTGAAGAAGGCCTGGCCTGCTACGAGCGCGCCTACGAAACGCTTTTGCCGTTCCGCGACGCGGAAGGCCTGGCCGTGGCGCTTTACAACATGGCCGTTTGCCTGATCACGCTGAACGATTTCCCGCGCGCGCTGGCCACTTATCAGCGGGCACGCAAAATGTGCGTCCTGCACGGCATGACGCTGCTGGTGACGCAGAGCGATTACAACATTGCGTACCTGTATTACCTGCGCGGCGAGTACGGCCGGGCGATCGAAATGCTGCGCGCGACGCGGGAGAAGTGCGAGGAGAACGGAGACGCGCACGTTCTGGCGCTTTGCTATCTGGATTTGTCGGAGATTTATCTCGAGCTCAATTTGAGCACGGAAGCGATGGACGTGGCGCACGAAGGCTATCTGCGATTTCAAAAACTCGGCATGGGCTATGAGGAGGCGAAATGCCAGGCCAATGAGGCCATGGCTTTGAGCCAAGTGGGCAAAGCGCTGCGCGCGCTGGAACTGTTCGACGAGGCGCGCGTGAAGTTTGTCCGTGAAAACAATCTGGTGTGGCCGTGGCTGATCGATCTTTATCAAGCCGTGGTCTTGTACAACGAAGGAAGGCTGTTCGAAGCGCGGCGCCTGTGCGGGCGCGCGGCGAAATTCTTTGAGACGTCACTGCTGCCGGGCAAAGGCGTGCTGTGCCAGTTATTGCTGTCGCGGCTCTCGCTGCGAACGGGAGATCTAGCGGCCGCCAGTAAGGAATGCGCGCGAGCATTGGAGCGTTTGGCATCGCTGGAAGCGCCGGTGTTGCGCTATCAGGCCGAATTTCTGATGGGGCAAATTCAGCAGGCTTCAGGAAATCCCCAAGGAGCATACTCTTCGCACCAGAAAGCACGCGAGGCGCTGGAAACATTGCGCAGCAGCCTGCGCGGCGAAGAATTGAAGATTGCCTTCATGAAAAACCGGCTGGAGGTTTACGAATGTCTGGTTGATATCTGCATGAACGACGATTCGAAGCAAGATTCCGCCGAGGAATCATTCGGATACATGGAGATGGCGAAGTCGCGGAGCCTGGCGGAGCTGTTGGTACATCACGCGCAGGCGCTGCCGGCGACCGACGCGGGACAAAGCGGGCTGGTGCGCCGGATACGCGAAATGCGCGAGGAGCTGAACTGGTACTACCGGCGCCTGGAACAAGAGCAATTGCGGGGAGAGGATCCGTCACCCGAACGCATTGAAAAGCTGCAGAAGCAAGCGTTGGCGCACGAGAACGAACTGCTGCGCGCGTTGCGTGAGCTGCCGATGCCGCAAACGATGCAAAGTTTAGGACGCGACCCGGCATTGGCGTCGCTCGAAAGCATTCGAGCTGCTTTGCCGGCGGACGCGACGCTCGTGGAATATTTTGCCGTCAAGGATGAATTTATCGCGGCGGTGTTGACGCGCGAGGAACTGGAAATCGTTCCGCTGACTCCCGTGTCGCGGGTGGTGAATCTGCTGCGGATGCTGCATTTTCAACTCTCGAAATTCCGCCTGGGTGGCGGATACACGCAGGAATTCGCCAAACCTTTATTCGACGCCGCGCAGTCGCACCTTCAAGAGCTTTACGAGGAAGTGATGGCCCCGCTTCGGGGACATTTGCGCGGCGGGCATCTTGTTATCGTGCCTCATGGCGTGCTGCACTACCTGCCATTTCACGCGCTTTTTGACGGCGAGCGTTACATGATCGATTCGTTCACCGTTTCTTACGCGCCGAGCGCAGGTATTTTTTCTCTTTGCCAGCAGAGATCGTCGCGCGCTTCCGGTGCGCCGCTGATTCTAGGCGTGCCCGATGCGCAGGCTCCGCTGATCCGGGAAGAAGTGGAGTCCATTGCAAGGATTCTGCCGGATTCGAAACTGCTGCTTGGCGCGGACGCAAACGTGGAGGCATTAAGGACGACCGGATTGCACACGCGGATTCTGCATATCGCCACGCATGGCACTTTTCGGCAAGATAACCCCATGTTTTCAGGCATCCGGCTCGGGGACGCCTACCTGAACCTTTACGATCTATATCAGCTCAAGTTAGAGGCTGATTTGGTAACATTGAGTGGGTGCGCGACGGGTCTGAATGTGGTGACGGCGGGCGACGAGTTACTGGGATTAATTCGAGGACTTCTGTACGCGGGCGCGCAGTCGCTGCTCTTAACTCTGTGGAACGTGCATGACCGCAGCACCGCCGATTTTATGATGTCTTTCTACCGGCGTTTCCAAGAAGGCGCTGACAAGGCTGCGGCTTTGCAGTGCGCGATGCAGGAATTGCGCGAACGGTATACGCACCCTTATTATTGGGCGCCATTCGTTTTTGTCGGCAAGATTTAGCCCGCCTTACGAGCTGTCTGCCAATCCACTCCTCCAGATAATCTGTTGTCTGCTGATAACACAAGGGTTACAGACGGGCATTCTTTTTTCTTGCGCCTATATTTTTTGAACCGTTGCGCACCCTTATGGACAAGTGTGGAAGAGGAGGCAGCGAACCCAGGGTGGGGGCGCTGAAAATCTTAAGAATGGGGGTATTACGAGATGCGGCACTTTTCACTGGAAGAATGGGCCGATTTTGCCCGGCAAGTAATTAAAGGAGATCAAAAAGCGGCCATGCAGACCCACTTGGAGAGCGGCTGCGAACCATGCGCCAAGGTTCTGAGTACATGGACGCGAGTTCGCGAAGCGGCGATGCGGGAAGGGGCGTATCAGCCGCCAGAGAGCGTTGTGAGGAGCGTTAAGGGAATGGGAGCGATCCACGTGCCGGCAAAAACTTCGATTGCACGGTTGCTGTTCGACACTGCCCGCCAGCCGGTGGCTGCCGGAGTGAGGTCAGCATCCACGGTGGCGCGACAACTCCTTTACGGCGTGGGCGTCTATCGCATCGACTTGCGAATGGAGCCGCAGATGGATTCCGACAAGGTTTCGCTGGTCGGGCAGATTCTGAATTCCACGGATCCTGCGAGGCATGCGGTCTCCGTACCTGTGGTGCTCCTGAAAGGACGCAAAGTCCTCGCAGAATCGCAGACAAATGGATTTGGCGAGTTCCAACTGGAATGCGATTTGGAGTCTCATCTCCAATTACAGCTCGTCCTGCCGCACGGGATGGACGTGAGGATTCCGCTTATCGAGCCCGTGAAGGGGCCAATTTTTAACAGCCTGGATAACCTTGAATCCAAGAAGGTTATAGGGTTTTCGTCCCGTAGAGGGAAAAGTACTAGGAAGAAGGTCTAATGCAAGGCAGCCGAAAATAGCCGCTTGTACCATTGAGCGAGCTGAGTGGTTCCAGCCAGACTAGAACCCTCACAGCTAGATCGGCGCAAAAGGAGCAGGGCAACCATGAAGCGTGCAGCCAGGATTTTCGCACTTGTTTTAATCATCGGATTCTGGGGCCAGCGAGCACAGGCCCAGGGGCTTTTGGGTGGCCTGCTCGGCGGGCTGACACAGACCCTGACGAACGTAGTGGGCACTCTATTAGGGCAGCCGCAGAGCGTGATCGTGCGAACGAATCTGGGCCAAGCAGGGTTGCAGAATGTGTGCCTGGCGAAGGGTTGCACCGTGATTCGCAGTCTTGATGGAGGAAACCAGTTGTTTCTGGTCAAGCCAGCCCAAGGACTGCTTCCAGACTTGCTTGCGGGCGTCTTAAGACTTGTTACGGGCATTCTCGACGCCGAACCGAACCAACTGTTGACGATCCCGCCGAGCACAACGACGCAGCCCTACCAGACTACGGCTCCGACATACCTGTGGGATCAATATCCCGTGAACTATTACGGAGCGACCGTATGGCACGGCTACGTCAATCAGCCTGCCGCGCAAATCATCAACGTGGGACGCGCGCAGGATACCTTTCACGTGACGGGAAACGGGATCATCGCCGACATAGATACGGGTGTTGACCCAAATCATCCGGCGCTTAAATCCATTTTGTTGCAGGGATATGATTTCACGCGCAACCAGCCGGGCGGATCGGAAATGACGGATCTGGGCGGACAAACGGGATCGGCGTGCAGTACTTGCCAGGCCGCTTTCGTGAATCAACACACGGCCGCGATGTTGGATCAGCACACGGCGGCGATGCTTGATGGTTCGCCGTATGCGGCATTCGGGCACGGGACGGAAGTGGTTGGAGTGCTCCACCTGGTTGCCCCGACGGCGCACATTATGCCGCTGAAGGCGTTCCGCGCGGACGGCACAGGCGACCTCTCCGACATCCTTAGCGCCATATACTACGCCGTTCAAAACCACGTGAACGTGATCAACATGAGTTTCGACCTCACGTCGAATTCGCAGGAGCTGACGAACGCGATCAACTATGCATCGAGCCACAACGTAATCTGCGTGGCTTCGTCCGGAAACGATGGCAAGCAGGAAGTTGTTTATCCTGCCGGGCTGACAAATGTGATGGGAGTCGCGTCGACCAATGACTTCGACCAGCGTTCGAGCTTCTCCAATTACGGCAACCAGGTTGTGTGGGTTGCGGCGCCGGGCGAAAACATCGTGACGACCTATCCGTTCGGATCTTATGCGGCAACCTCAGGAACGTCGTTCAGTTCGCCGCTTGTTGCCGGGACTGCCGCGCTGGTTTTGAATTTGCAGCCCAACGCGAACCAGTCAAAGGCAGCGACGGCGATTGGCCATGCGCGATGGATCGGCTACAACATGGGCAAGGGACGGCTGGACGTGTTCAGCACGCTGTCTTCCGTGAGCCAATAGCCGATTAGAAAAATGAAGTGGCTGTAGGCGGACCCAATGAGTATGGCGAGTCATACAAACACAAACGCTTCCGCAATTGGCCGCGAGCCGATTGCGGAAGCGCCGTCATTTCTGACCAATTTTGTTCTACGGCCCGCGCCGCGGCCGCAGGCCGGGCTTTTGCGCGTGAAAGAGGTGGAAGAGCAACTGGTTGCGCTTCGCACGTCCCTGGTATGCGCGTTCAATCAGCTTCTTGACCTGAAAGATCTGAACACGGGAGTGCACAGCACGCGCCTGGCGGAGTGGGCGTTGCACGTGGCGCGGGAACTTGGCCTGGACGACAGTTGCCTGGCGGACATTGAAGTCGCGGCGCTGCTGCACGACATCGGCAAGATCGGAATTCCCGACGCAATTCTGAACAAGCCCGCCAAACTGACGGATGAAGAATATGCGCTGATGAAGAAGCATCCGGAATACGGCTGGCTGGTGCTGCGCAAGATTCCGGGACTCGAGAGCGCGAGCCTGATGATTCTGCACCATCACGAAAGCTACGACGGCGCGGGTTATCCGGGAGGGTTGAAAGGGGAGGAAATTCCCATCGGTTCGCGGATTGTTTCGGTGATAGACGCGTTTGACGCGATGGTTTCCATGCGGCCGTATCGCGCGGGACTGCCGTTTGAGGAAGCGGAACGGCGGCTGCTGCAGGCGAGCGGAACGCAATTCGACCCGGATGTTCTGAAGAGCTTCTTGCCGCTGGCGCGAGCGGAAATGGCGTCCGTATTTGCCGCTGCCGGCACCACGGTTACTGCTGTTCTGTAATTCCAAATCCTCACTTCGCTATTTCAATGGGACGGTCGAGACTTGCGCGTGCAAGTTTACGAACTGCGAGCCGTGCCGCGACGGCGGAAGGTTCTCGTAACGAGGTTCCCGTGACGTGCTCTGGAAAGATTGGTGCCGGCGGAGAGACTCGAACTCTCGACCTAGGGATTATGAGACCCTCGCTCTACCCCTGAGCTACACCGGCACACGGAGGACAGCTTGACTCCGACATTTACGGCAACGTTGATGCTAATGGCGCGGTTCCCAGAGTGTCAAGACGCTGGAGGGCTATATAGTGGGTCAGTTTGAATTTTGACCGCTTGTGTCACGACCAAGAAAATTCAAACTGACCCACTGCCTAGCGCCGAGGCTCCGTAAATACGCAAACCTTCGCGCAGCATGAGCCCCCAAATGGCGAGACGCTCAGGCGGCAGCCGGAAAATTCCGCGCGCGAAACGAGACGGCGAAGCGCTTCGAGAGTCACTGCTTCTTTTTTGCGGCGGCCTCGGCGTATTTGCGCTGGAAACGTTCGACGCGGCCCGCCGTGTCGATGAGCTTTTGCTTGCCGGTGAAAAACGGGTGGCAGCTCGAACAGATTTCCACGCGGATCAGATCGCCTTTGTGCGTCGAGCGCGTCTCAAACGTGCTGCCGCAGGCGCAGTGCACCTTGACGGCGTGGTAATCGGGATGGATTCCTTCTTTCATAATGGCTCCCGTCCATGGGGACCGGTCTGCGCGGTTCGTGCGCCCGCCTGCTGCTGCGGGGCGCATGATTGCCGGGTGAATGGAGCGCCCGGCCGCGTCGCTAGGTCCGCGGACAAACAACCATAATACGCGAAAATCGGGTTTACCGCCATTGGCCCGAGCAGGGGGTAGTGTCTCAGTTTGAATCTCGGATTTAGGGGGAAAGCGTAGTTATTGGTCACACCCACAAAGCGGGCGCAGATTGTGTCCAACCTCACTTCCGCGCAACTACGGCTTATGCTATTTTGAAGAACCCGGGAAGGAGATTTTGCAGCATGGCGAAACTCGTTTTTGGAATGAACCAGTCCTTGGACGGCTACGTCGACCACATGAAGTTAGGGCCGCCTGTGCCCTCGGCCTTTCGTCACTTCATCGAGCATATGCGTGGCCTGACGGGCTGCATATATGGTCGCGGCCTGTACGAGATCATGCGTTATTGGGACGAAGACCTTCCTGACTGGGACGCGGAGGATCACGAGTTCGCAGTGGCGTGGCGGAGCAAACCCAAGTGGGTTGTGTCGCATTCACTCAAGTCAGTTG
>JBOGNJ010000059.1:0-10061 GCA_050746905.1 Candidatus Acidiferrales bacterium | reverse complement strand
GGACATATCACTTGCGCCATAAGTTGATGAATCCCCCAAGGATATCGGTCGCGTCTACTTCTCGTCAGGCAGGACAATATCGTAAAACTGCGTGGAACAGTCCGCGATTTGCCTCTCAGGACGGTCTACGTCATAGAACACGACAACAGTCATTCCTGTCGAGTACCCTCCGAAGTTATCCGGCGTCCGCTTTTCCCACACATGTCCATGCGAGTCGCTGAATTCGTAATCAATGTATGAACGACCGGATTCGCCCTCGTTGAACTGGTGTTTTATGCTAGCCGCGGCCGCCGCGCCGCTGCTGAGCAAATCTCCCTCTCCTGATCGGCCATGGAACATGGCCCAGCAAAAAATCGCAATTCCAGCGAGCTCGATCAGAGTAAACCAAGTTTGCGTCGGGGCGGCAAGTTCGCTGTTTCTTAATACGGGCAGGAAGGTGTGGAACGTAACGATGATGTAGACGACCAGAGCCGCATAAACCAGCCAAGGCAGATAACGTCCCGATTTTCTCAATTGAACGGGCCGCGGCAGCGGCATGTTGATCAGGAAATTCTGGCGCCTTACCAAAATTTGCTCGAAGCTGAGAGCTTCTGTGCTCGGGCCAATCGTTATCTGCTCCGCTGGAAACAGCTCGAGCATTTAGTCACCACGGTTTGAAAACCAGCCTGTGCGTTCTAGGCGCTAGTATATCCCTTAACCATTTCGCTGATTCCCATTCGGTTTTATCATTCTTCCATGGCGGCATTGATGGAGCTGGAAAATTTCACGGTGGAGTTGCCGACGCCTCGCGCCTGGGTGCGTCCCGTCAACGAAGTTTCGCTGCGCCTCGACGAAGGCGAAGCGCTCGGCCTGGTCGGTGAATCCGGCTGCGGCAAGACGATGCTTTCGCTCGGCCTGATGGGACTCGAGCCGCATGGCGCGCGTCGCGCCGGGAAAGCGTGGCTCGGAGTTTCGCGCGATGGAATCTCTGCGCGTGTCAATCTGGCCGCGCTCGCTTCCGAAGCGATGCGCAAACTGCGCGGCCGCGAGATCGCCATGATCTTTCAGGAGCCGATGACGGCGCTGGATCCCGTGATGCGCATCGGCGCGCAAATCGAGGAAGCCGTTCGCGCGCACGAGCCTTCACTTACTTCCGCCGAAATTCGCCGCCGCGCCGTCGAAGCGCTCGAACGCGCTTCCGTTCCCGAACCCGCGCAGCGTGCGCGCCAGTTCCCACACCAGCTTTCCGGCGGCTTGCGCCAGCGCGCCATGATTGCCATGGCTCTGGCAATGCGGCCGCGCCTGCTGATCGCCGACGAGCCTACCACCGCGCTCGACGTCACCGTGCAAAAGCAAATCCTCGAACTTCTCATGCGCCTTCGCGAGGAATTGCACCTCACGCTGCTTTTCATCACGCACGATCTCGGCGTCGTCGGCCAAATCGCGAATCGCATCGCGGTGATGTACGCCGGACGCATCGTCGAAATCGGCCCCGCGGGCGAAGTGCTCACCAAGCCGCGCCATCCTTATACCGAAGGCTTGCTGCGCGCCGCCCCGCGCCTCGAACGCGGCAAACTCGTCCCGATTCGCGGGGCCGTCCCGCATCTCGATGAGCTTCCGCCGGGCTGTGCCTTCGCTCCGCGCTGCCCGTACCGCCGCGCCGAATGCGACATTGCCGTTCCCGACTTGCGCATTGCGTCATCCGACGGTTCGCCGGAACATCGTGCTCGTTGTATCCTCGTCCCATGACGACCAACGAGCCGCACGCAGAATCGCAAAAGGTCCCGCCGTCGAATCAGCAAGAAGCCCAGCAGAAGCAAATGGACCTGGTGCGCGACCGTTTCACGCGAACCGCCGCCGCCTTCGCCGATTTCGCTCTCACCGATCGCGCCGCGGAGGCCGAGCGTTTACTGAAACTCCTCGCGCCATCCGGAAACGAGCGCGCGCTCGACGTTGCTTGCGGCCCCGGAACCCTCGCGCGAATTTTCGCGCCGCATGTCCGCTGGATCGGCGGCCTCGACCTCACTCCCGCCATGCTCGAACGCGCGCGCAAAGACGCCATCGCAAATCATCTCGATAATTTTCGTCCGCTGCGCGGCAACGCCCTCGGCATGCCGTTTCGCGACGCGACCTTCGACATCGTCGTCACCAGCTACAGCATTCATCATCTTCCCGATCCCGTTGCCGCGATTCGCGAAATCGCTCGCATCTTGAAGCCCGGCGGCAAGTTCGGCCTCCTCGACATGGTCGTCCCCGAAGACGCGCCGCGCGCCGCTACCTGCAATCATATTGAGTGGGTTCGCGACCCCTCGCACACGCGCGCGTTGCCGCTCAGCGAATTCGAGCGCCTACTCACGTCATCCGGCCTTCGCGTGGTAGCGCAAGGCATCGAGGATCATCCCCGCTCGCTCGACGTATGGATGCGCACGGCCGGCTGGAAACGTGGCGACGCTGTCTACGAAGACGTTCGCCGCCTTCTCGAAGCGTCCATCCCCGGCGACACGGCAGGCTTTCGCCCAAAAGTTCTCGCCCCGCCTTCGCCGAAAGAAATCGCCGCCGTAGCCGACGCGCGCCCAGACATGGAACTGCTTCACACCGCCGCGTTCATCGTCGCCCAAGAGCAAGAACAATGACGCCGAATGTATCTTGTAGCTCATGTCCCGCCTGCCCTGAGTGCAATGAATGGGTCCCGATGCTTTTCATCGGGACTGACCTGACGCTTTTCGTGCCCTCGCGTCGCGGGCCACAATTTCTCTGTAGCTCATGTCCAGCCAGCGCGTTCAGCGCTGGCTGACATGAGGCCTTGCGCGTTGTTAATCTGAGCGGTTCGCCACCGCCTGATAAAGCACGAAACGCTGAATCTCTTGTTCCCGCGAAAGTCAGCTATGGGATGATTTCGTGATGCACCGCGTCACTCCGCTCCTCGAGGCCCGCAATCTCCGCAAGGCCTTCACTGTCTCTGGCGCCGCCTGGGAAAATACGAAAGGCCGCACGCAAGCCGTCGACGGCGTCAGTTTCGAAATCCTTCGTGGCGAAACATTCGGCATCGTCGGCGAATCGGGCTGCGGCAAGACGACGCTCGCCCGCATGCTTCTCCGCCTCATCGAGCCCGATTCAGGCGAGATTCGTTTCGCGGAAGAGAACTGGCTCGCCGCGCGCGGCGCCCAAATGCGCGCGTTTCGCCGCCGCATGCAAATCGTGTTTCAGGACCCCATGGCCTCGCTCGACCCGCGCATGCGCGTCGAAGCGATTGTCGGCGAGCCGCTCGAAATCCACGAGCCGCAGCTTTCGCGTCCCGCGCGCCGTGCGCGCATCGCCGAAGCGCTCGAAGCCGTCGGCTTAGACGCCGAAGTCCTTCGCCGCTTCCCGCATGAATTCTCCGGAGGCCAGCGCCAGCGCATCGGAATCGCCCGCGCACTCATCCTTCGCCCGGAACTCATCGTCGCCGACGAGCCTGTCTCCGCGCTCGACGTTTCCATCGGCGCGCAAATCCTCGAGCTGCTCGAAAAGCTCCAGCGCGAATTCGCGCTCACGCTGCTCTTGATCTCGCACAATCTGCCCGTAGTCGCGCAGCTCGCCTCACGCGTCGCCGTCATGCAGGCAGGCCGCTTCGTCGAGACCGGCCCCGCCGCCCGCGTCCTCTCCTCGCCCGAGCACCCCTACACGCAAAGCCTCCTCGCCGCCGTCCCGCGTCTGCCCTGAGCCTCTTTCGCTGCGCGCGAATAAACCTTGCGTGCGCCTCCCGTCCTGCCTGTCGCGTACTTTTGTAGCTCCCGCCTGCTCTGAGCCTCTCTTGCCTCCCTCGTATCGCCGTTTGTAGCTCACGTCCCGTCCCGATGCTTTTCATCGGGACTGACGTGAGGTCTTTTCGGCTTCCACCTTCTTCTGCCCGGACGCAAAGTCACGGGTGCCCCTCGATCCTTTGCGCTTTCTGCAAAGGGTGGGTTGCCTTTGCTTTTGTAGCGGCGGCTTTACGCCGCCACCGGTGGGGTTTCTGCCTTTGCAGGGCCCGTCTTCAGACGGGCCGTCGGCTCGTCTTGAGGCACGAAAGGCCTGCATCGCCGGCCGCGCGCCTTTTTTGTTTTTACAGTTCGCGACTACGCAAAATCCCTACACCCCCGCCCCAATTTGCGCTAGACTCCCGCCACCTGAAACTTTCCGTCTGCTTGCTCGTAGTTGTGACAGGTAAGAACGGCGAATTCGACTGGAGGAATCCATGGCAACAACCACGGCGGCGGTGCCCGAAACCCCTCAGCACATTGGCGCATTCGGCAGGATCATCGGCGCAATCGTAAATCCCCGCCCAACATTCGAGGACATTGCCCGCAAGCCAAACTGGCTCCTGCCATTATTGCTGCTGATTATCCTCAGCCTCGCGATCACCGCCATCTTCAGTCACCGCGTCGGCTGGCGCGCCTTCATGGAGAAGCAGGACGCTCAAAATTCGCGCATGCAACAGATGACTCCAGAGCAACGCGAACAGATGTTACAAACCCAGATAAAAATAGCTCCGATCTTCGGCTATGTTTTTGGCGTCATCGGCTTCCCGATCATTGCTCTGGTGGTTGCCGCGATTTTCATGGGCATTTTCAACGCCACGTCCAGCGCGGCGCTGGATTTCAAAACGTCGCTCGGCGTGGTCACGCATTCCTATATGCCCTACGTGATCGCCACCCTTCTAGGAGTTCTGATCTTATATTTAAAACAGCCCGACCAAATCGACCTTCAAAACCTGGTCGCTTCCAACGCCGGCACGTTCCTTTCTGCCGACGCGCCGAAGTGGCTTTTGTCTCTTTGCACCTCGCTCGACGTTTTCACATTCTGGGTGCTCGGCTTGATGGCCTTCGCGTATTCCGCCGTGCGCCCGAAAAAAATCAAGTTTGGCAGCGCGCTCACGTGGATCGTCGGAATCTGGGTGGTGCTTGTCCTCGTCAAGGTCGGCTTCGCGGCAATGTTCTCCTGATACACTCGGAGGATGGGTTTTCGTTTTGAAGTTTTGAAGACGGACCCGAGCGGCGCGCGTCTCGGCCGCCTCGAAACTCCGCACGGCGTTATCGACACGCCTGCGTTCATGCCCGTCGGCACGCTCGGCACGGTTAAGGGGCTGACGCAGGAATCTCTCGAAGCCCTCGGCGCGCAAATCATCCTCGCCAACACTTACCATTTGTATCTTCGCCCCGGCGCCGAACTGATCCGCGAACTGGGCGGCCTGCACAAGTTCATGTCCTGGCCGCACCCCATCATCACCGATTCCGGCGGTTATCAAGTTTTCAGCCTATCCGACCTTCGCAAAGTCACCGATGAAGGCGTCACCTTCCGCTCGCACCTCGACGGCTCCGGACGTTTCCTATCGCCCGAACGCGCCATCGAAATCGAGCTGGCCCTCGGCTCGGACATCGTCATGGTCCTCGACGAATGCATCGGGTCTTCTTCCACCGAATCTCGCGCCGCCGCCGCTGCCGCGCGCACGCTCGATTGGGCCCGCCGCTCGCTCGCCTATTTCAACGAGCATGGCGACGCGCAGCGTCAAATGATGTTCGGCATCGTTCAAGGCGGCGCACATCCGCACCTGCGCCGCAAATCCGCCGATGACCTCGTCGCTCTCGATTTTCCCGGCTACGCCATCGGCGGCCTCGCCGTCGGCGAGCCTCACGAAGTCACCTGTAAAATCACCGCCGAAGTCACGTCGCTCCTCCCGGCTGAAAAGCCGCGTTACCTGATGGGCGTCGGCCGCCCCGAGCAAATCGCCGATTACGTCGCGCGCGGCGTCGACGTGATGGATTGCGTCCTCCCCACGCGCAGCGCGCGTCACGGCTGCCTCTTCACCTGGCACGGCCGCATCCTCATCAAAAACGCTCGCTATGCAAAAGACCCGCGCCCCATCGATCCCGAATGCCTGTGCCCCGCGTGCCTGCGTTACTCGCGCGCCTATCTGCGCCATCTTTTCCTCTCCAACGAAATCCTCGGAGCAACTCTTTCGACCCTTCATAACGTCTACTTTTACCTTGACATCATGTCCGAAATCCGCAAGTCTATCCGTTTTGGGAACCTCGCGGATTTCTGTTCCGACCTTCAGGCTCGTCTCGAAAACAATGTGCCCGAATCGAGCAAGTCTTTGTAGGGGCGGCAGGCTTTCGCGCTTTTTGCGTCCCGACGCTCCCGGTCGGGAACGCCGCCATCTTCTTTGTTTTTTTGTTGGGCGGGGTTCGCAGCGCCACTACACGACGGAGTGAACGATGATGTTGCACGGCCCTTGGGTGGATCCATCTCTCGCGGCGCAGCAAGCCGGCGGCGGCCTCGTAGCCATCCTCCCGTTCATTCTCATCCTCATCATTTTGTATGTTCTGATGATTTTGCCCGCGCAGCGCCGCCAGAAGAAACTCGCCGCTATGATCGCGGCACTGAAGAATGGTGATAAAGTCGTCACCAACGGCGGCATTTACGGCACGGTTGTCAGTCTCGACCCTGAATCCGTCCAGCTTCGCATCGCCGAACAGGTTAAGATTCGCGTGGCGCGCAGCGCCATTGCCGGGCTCCAGCCCGAAGCGAGCAAGGAGAGTTAGCGGCCCGAAATGAATCCGAATCTCAGATGGAAAGCGATCTTCATTATTGTCATCGTTCTGATTTGCTTTTATGCCTTGTTTGGCTTCCCCTCATTCCCGACTTCCTGGGGCCAGATGGCCGACAATTTCTCCAACCGCATGCAACTCGGCCTTGACCTTCGCGGCGGCAGCCATCTTGTCTTGCAGGTGCAAGTTCCGGAAGCCATTGCCACGCACAGAGACCAGGCCCTCGACGAGCTGAACGATCAGCTTCACAAGCAGAACATCCAAGTCGGCGAAATTCGCGAAGTCAGCAACACGCAGATTCTGATTCGCAACGTTCCTCCCGCTTCGACAGGTGCGCTTCAAGCCCTGGTTCAAAATCAATTTCCCGAATGGACTCTTTCTCAAGCTGCTGGCGAGCAGAATGGCTTCCTGCTGACCCTGAAAAACACCGTCGTTTCCGACATCGAGCAGCGAACCATGGACCAGTCGCTCGAGACCATCCGCCGCCGCATCAGCGCCCTTGGTCTAAAAGAGCCCAACGTCGCCCCCACGGGCCGCGGCCAAAACGAGATTCTTGTCGAGCTTCCCGGCGAAGGCGATCCTACTCGCGCCAAACAAGTGATTCAGGCAGGCGGCCAGTTGCGCTTCCAGTTGGTCCTCGACGATACACCGTACCCATCAGAAGCTGCGGCTCTGGCGGCTCATAGCGGCGTTTTACCGCAGGGCAGCCAGCTCGTCGCCGGGAAATCGGATTCAGCCGGTCAAGCCGGCGCGCAGGTGTGGTATTTGCTCAACCGCTCCCCGATCATCACTGGCGCTGATTTGCGGAGCGCCACTCCCGGCCCTGATCCCAATCAGCCCGGCTTTTACGAAGTCCATTTCTCTGTTTCCACCACAGCCGCGAAGCGCTTTGGTCCATTCACTGGGAGCAATCTTGGTAAACGCATGGCCGTGGTCCTCGACAACCAAGTCCAGAGCGCGCCGGTGATTCAGGGCCGCATCGATGACCAGGGCGAAATCGAAGGACAGTTTACCCAGGATTCGGCGAAGGACCTCAGCTTGGTTCTGAACGCAGGTGCGCTTCCTGCCTCGATTAAATATTTGGAAGAGCGCACGATCGGCCCGTCGCTCGGCAATGATTCAATCCGTGAAGGCGTGCAGGCTTCCGTCGCCAGTCTCATCGCCGTCCTGATTTTCCTGGTCGTCTATTACCGCTTGAGCGGCATCAACGCCGTGGTCGCGCTGCTGCTCAACTTAGTGATTCTGATCGCCTTCATGGCCGTATCCGGCGCCACTCTCACACTTCCCGGCATTGCCGGAGTTGTCTTAACCATTGGCATGGGTGTCGATTCCAACGTGCTCATTTTCGAGCGCATCCGGGAAGAACTGCGTGCCGGCAAAGCTAACGCCTCCGCCGTGGACATTGGCTTTGACAAGGCGTTCGTGACTATCATCGACACACACGTCACCACGCTCGTCTCCGCCGCTTTCCTTTTTCTGTTCGGCACAGGTCCGGTGAAGGGCTTTGCCATCACTCTGGTAATCGGCTTACTCGCAAACCTTTTCACTTCGGTTTACGTGTCCAGAGTCATATTCGACTGGCACCTGTCGCGCATGGGCCGCGAAGCGGAGCTAAGCATCTAAATTAGTAAGGAGACCGCTGAGAAGCTAATCCAATGTCATTCCGAGGAGCAAAAGCGACGAGGAATCTGCTTTTGGGCACCGGTTGGAGCGTTTCTGGTTAATTTTCAAGCACTTAGAGCGACGCGCGCAATTGCACGACCGCCGTTCCGATTCGGGAACATTTTTTTCGCGACCGGTGTCTAATTCAATAAGGATAAGAGTCGACGATGGAATTTTTTCACCAACCGAATATCAACTGGATGAGTAAGACGAAGTATTTCGTCGCTCTTTCCCTTTGCCTTTTGCTCGTCGGAGGCGTCGCCTGGTTTCACCACGGCGGCTTGCATTACGGCATCGATTTCAAGGGCGGCACACTGGTCATCGTCCGCTTTTCCTCCGCCCCTCCCATCGGCAAGATTCGCAGCGCCCTTGATGCCGCGGGGCTGAAAAACAACGAAGTCACGAGCAGCAGCGACATTTCCAATCCCAATTCCAGGAACGACGTGATGATTCGCGTCGAACAGAGTGGTCAGGGCGAAGACAGTCTCGAGGCTGCGAAGTCCACTATCCTCGCCGCGCTCCAGAAGGATTTCGGCGCTCCCACCAGTTCGAAGCCCGATTTCAACTCCGTCGCCACTCCTGACTTGGCCGTGTTCCTCACTCAGCAAGACCCGCTCGCGTTGCATTCTTCCGTCGGCGATCGCTATACCCAACTCGCTCAGACTCTCATTACTGCTCGCGACAAAGAGCACGCCGGAATCGTCACGAATTTCGACCAGTTGAGCAACGTCAGCGGCGCGAACGCCGCGCTCATCAGCGACCTTAAGTCCGGCTACTCGCTTAATAATTTCAGCGTCCTCAACGCGCAAGTCGTCGGGCCCACGGTTGGCGCCCAACTGCGCCGTCAAGCCCTTTTGGCCACGCTCTACGCCCTCGCCGGCATGCTTGTTTACGTGGCGTTTCGGTTCGAATGGATCTACGGCGCTGCCGCCGTCATCGCTGTGTTTCACGACGTGCTTATCACTCTCGGCTTCTTCTGCCTCTTCTACGGCAAATTCGAAATCTCGCTGACCGTCATCGCCGCGCTTCTCACCCTCGTCGGCTATTCGATGAACGACACCATCGTCATCTTCGACCGCGTGCGCGAAAATCTCCGTTTGATGCGCCGTGAACCTCTCAGGGAAATCATCAATCGCTCTATTAACCAGACTCTCTCCCGCACCATTCTCACCAGCGGCCTCACGTTTCTCACGGTATTCCTCCTGTTCGTTTTCGGCGGACAGGTTCTCCGCAGTTTCTCCTTTGCCATGGTTGTGGGAGTTGTGGTAGGTACCTATTCCAGTTTCGGCATTGCGGCCCCGATTGTGTTGCTTTGGAATAAATGGCGTGGTGGCCGCGTGGCCACGGCGCCGGTTCAGTCCTCGGCGGATAAACGCGCTGAGAAACGGCTGGCGACAGCAAGGAGGTAATGATGTTTGACCAACTCGTCGAGTCTACCAACAAGCAAACGACTCATAAGGTTTGGACGGTCTGGGTTTCGGCGCTTGTTCAGGCGTTAATTCTCGGTGTCTTGATTCTGATTCCGCTGATTTACACCAGCGCCCTGCCCTCGGCGATGATGACCACCTTCCTGGTCGCTCCTCCGCCTCCTCCGCCTCCGCCCCCACCGGCGGTCAAAGTAATCACGAAGCCTCAGCCGAAGTTTATTCAGCAGGGCAAACTCGTGGCTCCGACGGTCATCCCGAAGAAAATCCAAATGATCAAGGAAGAAGCGCAGCCGGATGTCGGCATGACCGGCGGCGTCCCGGGCGGCGTGCCCGGCGGTTCAGCCGGCGGCGTCCTCGGCGGCATCATCGGGGGCGCGCCCGGAGGTCTGCCTCCACCGCCTAAGCCTGTTGAGCGTTTGCGCGT
>JBOGNJ010000058.1:0-1421 GCA_050746905.1 Candidatus Acidiferrales bacterium | reverse complement strand
CTCGGTGAGATTTGCCAGGAAGCCGGCTTGCCTGACGGCGCTCTAAATATCGTTACAGGCGCTTCGGATGAACTCGGCCGCGCGCTTGTGCGCCATCCCGGTGTCTCGAAAATTGCGTTCACTGGTTCGACGATCACCGGGCAGGAAATTGCTCGCGTCTCGGCGGATAATTTGAAGCATGTCACCCTCGAGCTTGGCGGCAAATCGCCGAATATCGTTCTTGCCGACGCCGACTTGGATGGTGCAGTGCGCGGCGCGACGATCGGCATTTTCTATGGTAAGGGTGAAGTTTGCGCGGCGGGCTCGCGCCTCTTTGTGGAACGCAAGATCCACGACGATTTCATGCAGAAGCTCATTGACCGCACGAAGAAAGTCCAGCCCGGCGATCCTCTCGATCCGAAAACGAAGTTCGGCGCGCTCGTCAGCGAGCCACAGATGAATAAGGTCCTCGGCTACATAGAAAAAGGAAAAGCCGAAGGCGCGAAGCTCGTCGCTGGAGGCGCTCGCGCGCAATTCGGCAACGGCAAAGGTTATTTCGTTCAGCCGACTGTGTTCGACGATGTGAAAAACGACATGACGATTGCGCGCGAGGAGATTTTCGGACCTGTGCTCGCCACAATTGCGTTTGACGATGTGGAGGAAGCCATTCGAGAAGCCAACAAAAATCCGTACGGCCTGGCGGCTGCTGTTTGGACCCGTGATATTGCCAAGGCGCATCGCGTTGCGCACAAGCTTCAGGCAGGAACAGTGTGGATCAACACGTACAACAATTACGATCCGGCCGCGGCGTTCGGAGGCTACAAGATGAGCGGCTACGGGCGCGAGTTGAGCATGCACGCACTCGAAAGTTACACGCAGGTGAAAAGCGTTTGGGTCAATTTGAAGGATTAAATGTGACGATGGAGTCCTTTCGAAGCCATGCGCACGCTGCCTGATTACCTCCGCCGCGGAATGAAGCTCGTTGTCGTCGGTTGCAATCCCGGCGAACGCTCGGCGCGCGTGGGCCATTACTACGCGGGCCGCGGAAACGAATTTTGGCCGTTACTATATGACTCGGGCGTCATTCCCGAGCCGATTGCCTATGCGGACGATCGCCGCGTGCTGGAATTCGGTATCGGGCTTACGGATCTTGTGAAACGCCCGTCAAAGGGAATCGACGACATTGAACGCGAGGAATTCTCCGAGGGCCGCGTCCTGCTGGCGCAAAAACTCGAAGAGTTCCGCCCGCGCCTCGTCGCGTTCAACGGCAAGATGGTCTACGAGAAATTTGCCGGCCGTCCTTGCATGCTTGGTTTGCAAAAGGAAAAGCTCTACGGCGCGGACGTTTTCGTACTGCCTTCCACCAGCGCGCTGAACGCGAAGGGACGGGGCGTGAAGATGCGTTATTTCAGGAAACTGGCCGCGATTCTGGAGCGGATGGG
>JBOGNJ010000057.1:0-3939 GCA_050746905.1 Candidatus Acidiferrales bacterium | reverse complement strand
GTGAAAGTGGGAATCGCGCTCTCAAAATAATGGCGAAGCATACAAAAACGCGAAAAGGGAAGCGGGCCTCGACAAGAGTTCGGGCGAAAGCGCCGCGACGGGGGCACGCCGTGGCAATGGAGCATCGTCTCGGGCCCGCCGAATTGAAGCGCATCGCGGAGAAGATATTCAAGCTCAGCGAAGCGGATGAAACGGAAGTCGATATCAGCGCCGTGACAAGCGCGCTCACACGTTTCGCGAACAACACGATTCACCAGAATGTCGCCGAGCAGGGCATGACGATTTCCGTGCGCGCGGTGCTTGATGGCCGCACGGCGCGTGCTTCGACGAACAAGACTGACGACGAATCTCTGCGCCGCGTCACAACCGCCGCGCTCGAACTCGCGCGCGTGCAGCCGCCCAATCGTGAATTGTTGCCGATGCTTGGGCCACAGAAGCTCACGAAAGTCGAGCGGTTCGTCGCGCAAACAGCGGCAGCGACACCGGAGGATCGCGCCCGCGCTGTAACATCTGTCTGTCACATGGCGGACGCAAACAAACAAACGACGGCGGGGATTTTCTCGACGGGCCTGGCGGAATTTGCGCTCGCGAATTCGCGCGGCCTTTTCGAATATTACGACGACACACGCGCCGAATTCTCCGTCACAATTCTCGAAAAGGATTCTTCCGGCTGGGCCAAGGCTTCGTCTTCGTGCATCGGCGACATCGATCCAGAAGGGCTTGCGCGGCGCGCGAGCGAAAAAGCGGCTGGCTCGCGCAACCCTCGCGAAATTCCGGCGGGCCATTACACGACGATCCTCGAGCCTGCGGCCGTTCTCGATCTTGTCGGATTTTTATTTTACGATTTCGCCGCCACCTGCGTGGCGGATCAGCGTTCCTGTTTCACCGGGCGCATGGGCAAGAAACTTTTCGGTGAAAATATTTCCATTTGGGATGATGTTTATCATCCGTTGCAGCTTGGCCCGCCGTTCGACGGCGAGGGTGTGCCGCGCAAGAAAGTCGCCCTCGTTGAAAATGGCGTGCCCGTGAATTTGGTCTACTCGCGCGCCAGCGCGAAAAAAGCAAATACAAAGTCGACGGGTCATGGATTTTCATTGCCCAGCGAGGACGGCGAAGCGCCGTTTAACCTGGTTTTCGCCGGTGGAAATGCTTCCACGGAGGAAATGGTTCGCTCAACCGAGCGGGGCCTGCTCATCACGCGGTTGTGGTACATCCGCGAAGTCGATCCGTATCAGAAAATTCTCACGGGGATGACGCGCGACGGCACATTCCTCGTTGAAAACGGCCGCGTCACGGGCGCCGTCCGAAATTTCCGCTTCAATCAGAGCATCATCGAAATGCTTTCGAACGTCGAGATGCTCGGCCCCGCCGTGCGCGCCTCGGGCGAGGAATCATTCGATATGGTCGTGCCCGCAATGAAAGTCCGCGACTTCCACTTCAGCGAAGTCACAAAATTCTAGCGACTGTCGAAAACCCATTTGTATGTCATTCCGAGGAGCAACGCGACGAGGAACCTGTTGTTTTCTCGGATTCGCGTAAGATAAAAGTTGCTGCGGTTAAAATTGAAGAAATTAGGGCTTGGTGAATTGCAGGCTGGAAATTGTGCGCGAGATTACGTTCTGCTGAATTTGCACGAGGTCCGTGTTTGCCGACGTAACTCCAAAGATCGTGAAGAAATTCTCTCCGCGGCTGAGCAGCATCACCGTGCCGCTCCACTGATGGTCGTTCGCCATTCCGTGGAATTGATATTCGACCGCGTGCATTCCCGCGATAGTTGTTTGCCGCGGGACCAACGGCCGGTAATCGTCGAACATATTTGACAAGCGGTCATTGGTCGACGCGACATGCGTCTGCAATGTTCCGCTCGAAGGGCCGGGATTGATCGGTTCAAGGCCGATGATGAGATACGTTGTTTGATCCGACGTGCCCATCGCGACCACCGCGCCGGGCAGCGCGGCGCGAGCGCCTTCGATCACATTCCAATCGGGCGGCTTGTAAATGCGAAATCCGTATGTGTCGTTGATATAGAGATTGCCTTGCACTTCTTCGCGCACCGGAATCGGCGCGGGCGCTTCTGGAGCTGGCGGCGCTGTGGCGGGTTTTGTTGAAGGTGCGGCCGGCTGTTGATTTGCCGACTGCGTCGTGGGCTTCGCCGCGGCGCTCGCGGTTTGTTGCGGCGCCGTTGCGTTGGCTTGTTCGGATTTGGGGTCGCGCGCTGATTTCGCGGATTCTTCGCGTTTAGTGGCGACGGCGTTTTCGTCCCTAGACATGCTTGACGATGGCGCAGAGTCGGCCGGTTTTGTTTTCTCAGGCGCGGGCGACTTCACCGCTTTCTTCCCGGCTGCGTTTGGTTTCGATACGGTGATGGACGCGATGGCATCGCGGTCGACCAACGCGTAACCGTAGCTCGTCTTCACGCGAAACGAATTTCCCTCGTAGCCGACAATTACGCCGACAACCGTCGAGCCGTCTTTCAAGTGAAATTCATCCGCGCGCGCAACGACGGCGAAAAGCACAGCAATCGCGAGAATCAAACCAGCGCGTTTCATTGTATTGAGTATGGCAACGCGCCTGGCGGAGAGCAATAGACCGCAAGGGGAAAGTGTCGCTTCGGTCAGCTTGTGCGAAGGTTCAGGTACAGGTTCAGTGCGTGGCGAGGGCGACTCGGGAGAGTCGTAAAGACAATGGAGCCGCGCCCGGCGCGGGAATCACGCGTCGGACCACGCGGCGAGTTCGTTGCCGCTGGGATCAGTGAAGTGGAATCGGCGGCCGCCCGGAAACGAAAAAATCGGCTGCGTAATCGGGCGTCCCGCATCCTTAATCTTTGCTTCCAGCGCCTCCAAGTTGGACGAATGAATCACGACCAACGGGCCGCCTTGCCGGACCTCGCGCTCTAACCGAAAGCCGCCGGCAAGTCTGCCGTCGAAAAAACTGGCGTATTCCGGCCCGTAATCTTCGAATTTCCAGCCGAACGCGTCGCCGTAAAACCGTTTGGCGTCCGCGATGTTGGTGACGGGAAACTCGATGTAATCGATGCGAAGGTTATTTTCGGTGTTTGGCAAGGCGGCGCCTCCGAAGGAGTTTAGTGGCGAGGGCGAATCGGGAGAGTCGTAAGGACAATGGAGGCGCCCCCGCCGTATTTTGAATCACGGGAGAAGGCATAACAGAAAATCAGGTACAAGGCGAATATAAAGCGAACCATATAGGAACCGAAAATCGAAACTCCAACACGGGAGAACATCGGCGCGAGCGGAAAAGCCGCAGAGTCTCGAAGGGCGAGACTCTGCGCTGCTTGAATCTAGGAGGAAGTTGATGATTCTCCGTGACTTACGCGTATAGCGTAACGCCGAGCCAGAGGGCGAAGGAGAGGACACCGGCGACCAGAAGGAGGGAGCGAACGCTCTTTTTGCGCACGGCGGCGATGATCACGCCGAGGCCGCAGAAGAGGAAAACTGCCTCCGCCCAGAACGACCCGGAGCCGAGCCCTGTGTTCAATTCACCGACGGTGCGCTGGTAAAGCACTGAGCCCATGGAGTTAGCGCCAAAAAGCGTGGCGGCCAGGAGGCCCATGAGCGCGAGCGCGCCGAGCCAATGAGGAGCAGAAGGGCCGCGTTTAGCGTCGCGCCAATCCCAGAAGGTTTGTCCAATGACTAGGGCGACGATCAACGCAACGAAAAGGGCCATCAATTCTGCCTCGGGATAACCACAATCACATGGGCAATTTAGTGTCCACGGGGCGAAGTACTAGCGAAAATCTTATGTGCTTATTTACTCGATACTTAGAGAAGTGAGAGCCAAGGTACTGGGACGCCGCGATTCGAAACTTTTCACATTTGGGCATACAGTTTGTCCCTTTTGATGGCGAGTAAGCAACCGCGGCATGGCGGGTCCCTGTCGCCGCGAAAGATTCTGCTAGGATACCGCTTGTATGAGTAGTCC
>JBOGNJ010000056.1:0-3131 GCA_050746905.1 Candidatus Acidiferrales bacterium | reverse complement strand
GCGCGCGCATCGCGATTGTACATGCATCGGCGATGGCGGAATTTTCGCGGATTGAGGTGGCGCCAGAGCTTCGCGTGCTTGCGATTTCCGGGGAGGATGCTGAGGATGCGGTGAAAACAGCAGGGCCAACGTTCGCGGCGGTCCGGAAATTCGTTTGGGATCAAGCATGGAATAAAACGAGTGCGCGTTGCGAAACGCACCTGACCGCAGCGGCGGATCCCGCGTTTTTCTTGTACACATCGGGCAGCGGAGGTACGCCGAAAGCGGCGATTCATCGTCACGCGGATATGGTGCGGACAAGCCAGGGATACGCGCGCGAGGTGCTGGGATTGCGGGCGGACGATGTCACCTACTCTGTTTCAAAATTGTTTTTCGCGTATGGACTAGGGAACGGAATGTACTTTCCGTTTTCTGTCGGCGCCAGCACGGTGCTCGATCCAGGAAAGCCGAAGCCCGAACGGGCCGCGGAATTGCTGGCGAAATACAGGCCGACGGTTTTATTTTCCGTGCCGACGTTTTTTGCCGCGATGTTGCGCGAGGCGGAACGCGGACTTGCGATTGATTGTTCTTCGCTACGCATGGCCGTGTCAGCGGGAGAAACGCTGCCGGCGGAAATCTTCCAGAGATTCAAAGCACAATTCGGTGTGGAGATTCTTGACGGCATCGGCTCGACGGAAATGCTGCATATGTTTTTGTCTCCGCGGCCGGGCCGCACACGCGCGGGAAGCTGCGGCATGGAAGTGCCGGGATGCGGCGCGAAAATTGTTGACGACGAAGGAAGCGCGGTCACTGACGGCGAAATTGGGAACTTGTGGGTGCGCGGCGGCGGCGCATTCGCGGGCTACTGGAACAAGCCGGAGCTGACGACGCGAACGAAACGCGGCGAATGGGTGGTGACCGGCGATAAATTTACGCGCGATGCGGAGGGCCACTACCATTATTGCGGGCGCGCGGACGACATGATGAAGGTCGCGGGCATGTGGGTGTCGCCGGGAGAAGTGGAAAACGCGCTGCTGGGGCATCCGATGGTCGCGGAGGTGGCGGTGGTCGCGCAGGCGAATGAGAATGGACTGATTCATCCGGCCGCGTACGTTGTGTTGAAGAGCGAAATGCAAATGAAGGAAGGATTGGACGGAGAAATTCGCGAATGGCTGCGACAAAAAATGGTTTCGTACAAATGTCCGCGAACCGTCCAATTCGTCGAGAAACTGCCTAAGACGGCCACGGGGAAGATTCAGCGGTTCCGTTTGCGCTCCACAAGTTAATGATTTAGCGCCGGTTAGCCACAGAAGCCGGAAATATTCAAAAGAGCCAAATTGGCTCTTTCGGCGAGTGATTTTGGGTCTATATTGGTCTGTATGAGCAGGCCATTTATCCCTCTCCATTTACAGCCTGAAAGCAGCATTCCGCTATACGCACAACTCCGCGACCAAATGCGCGCGCTGGTGCATTCGGGAGAATTGCTGCCGGGCGATCGCATCCCCGCGAGCCGGGAACTTGCGAGTCAACTGCAGATTCATCGCACAACCGTGGCGACGGCGTACGCGGAGCTTGAATCCGAGGGACTCATACAAGGTTTTGTTGGACGCGGGACGTATATCAGCGAGTCGACAGCACCACGCGAATTTACGCCGCCGCCGCGAGAGCCGGGAGGAGTGTTGCGGTGGGAGGCATTGTTCGCGGACGAACGCGCGGGCGACGGGCTGAGCCGATTGATGCCGGAAGTGCCTGAAGGCACGATTGCATTCATAAGCGCGCGGCCGTCAGAGGAGTTTTTTCCCGTTGACGATGTGCGCACTTGCGCGAACGCCGTGTTGAAACGCGAAGGGCGCGACATTTTGCAGCTTGGCGCGTCAGATGGTTATGGCCCGCTGAAGCAGGTGCTGCTGGAAATTCTGCGCGCCGAAGGGATCGCCGCGCACGAGCGTCAACTGCTAATCACCGACGGCTGCCAGCAATCGCTTGATTTGTTGGCCAAGGCGTTTCTGCGGGCGGGCGATGCGGTGCTGGTGGAAAATCCGGCTTATCCGGGAGCGTTGTCGATTTTGTCGGCCGCGCGTGTGCGGTGTTTGCCCGCGGCAGTGGAAGCGAACCGGTCGCGGCAGAATTATGCCGGGCTGGACATGAAGGCCGTGGAAGCGGTGCTGGAGCAGAATCGCGTGAAAATGATTTTAGTCACGCCGGATTTTCAGAATCCGACGGGGACGACGCTGCCGGTAAACGAACGGCAGAAACTGCTGGAACTTGCGACGCGACATAAGGTGCCGATTGTCGAAGATCATATTTACGCGCGACTGCGGCTGCGCGGGAATCCTGTGTCTTCATTGAAGGCGATGGACCGCAACGGAATCGTGATTCAGATCGACAGTTTCTCGAAAGTGGCGTTTCCGGGGTTGCGCGTGGGGTGGTGCATTGGGCCGGAACGGGTGATCGAACGTTTGAGGCTATTGAAACAATCGAGCGATTTGCACACGGACCAGCTTGCGCAGGCGACGTTGGCGGAATTCGTGAAACGAGGAATGCTCGAAAGGCACATGAAGCGTATGATTCGCGTGTACGCGAAGCGCCTGGACGTGTTTGAGAGGGCGATGACAAAATATTTGCCGCACGGAGTGGAATGGACGCGGCCGGATGGCGGAATGTCCGTGTGGATTACGTTGCCGCCGGGCCTGGATGCGGGCGAGTTGCTGATTCATGCACGCGAGCGCGGCGTGTTGTTTGTGCCGGGAAGATATTTTTATTTCGAGCATCCGCAAACGAATACGCTGCGGCTGGGATTCGCGGACCTTGAGGAGAGAAACATCGTGCAGGGACTGGCGAAGCTCGGAACCCTGATTGACACGGAGATGCGGAAGAAGCAGCGAGGCGGCAGACGCGCGATGGTGGAACATCCGCAGGAGGCGAGATCGCGGGTGGCGTTGGTTTGAAACAGGCAATGACGGGTGAGAAATGACGAGGGCGAGTGGAAGATGAAACTCGAAAAGCGAAACTCGAAATTTATACGGTCCGGACATTTTGCGACATTAAGCAAGTGGCAGCGACGGAGGTGAATGATGTGGCAGGACATTAAATTTGCGGTGAGGATGCTGGGGAAGGCGCCGGGGTTCACGGCGGTGGCGGTGCTGTCGCTG
>JBOGNJ010000055.1:0-27974 GCA_050746905.1 Candidatus Acidiferrales bacterium | reverse complement strand
CCGCCGACGATTGATTCGGCAACGAGCAATCTGAAGATGCGCGCGATTGGGCCGGCGATTATGGGCGGGCGCATCGACGATTTCGCCGTCGTCGAGAGCGATCCGGAAACGATTTACCTGGGAGCGGCCGCGGGTGGCGTATGGAAAACGGTGGATGGCGGCATGACGTGGAAATCGGTGTGGGACAGCGAGCCGAATCCGTCAATCGGAGCGTTGGCCGTGGCTCCATCGAATCCATCGGTGATTTATGTGGGCACTGGCGAAGCGAATAACCGCCAGAGCGCTTCGTGGGGCAATGGCGTTTACCGGTCGAGCGACGGGGGAAACACGTGGACACACGTGGGCCTCGACGACACGCAGGCGATTGGCAGAATCGTTGTCGATCCCAGGAATGCGGACGTGGCATACGTGGCGGCGGTGGGGCATTTGTGGGGCCCGAATGCAGAACGCGGGCTTTTCAAGACCACCGACGGCGGCAAGACCTGGAACAAAGTTCTTTTTATAAACGATGACACGGGCGTGAATGACGTGGCGATCGATCCGCAGAGCCCGACGACTCTTTACGCGGCCGCATATGAACGGCGGCGCACCGCTTGGGGATTCAACGGTGGCGGTCCGGGCAGCGGGATTTACAAAACCACGGACGGCGGCGGGACATGGAATAAGTTGACGAAGGATTTGCCGGACAATGGCAATACGGGAAGGATTGGACTGGCGGTTTACCGCCGGAACCCCAGCATCGTTTACGCGCTGGTGCAGAACGAAAAGGGCGGGGTTTTCCGCAGCGAAGACAGCGGCGCGACGTGGACGAAAATGAGTTCTACAGATCCGCGGCCCTCGTATTTCAGCCAGGTCCGCATCGATCCCAATAATGATTTGCGCATTTGGACGGGCGGCGTACAGCTCGCGTATTCCGAGGATGGCGGGAAAACTTTCGTTACGACGCGCGGCCGAGAAGTCCACAGCGATTTCCACGCGATTTGGATCGACCCCAGCGACTCAAATCACATGCTCACGGGTTGCGACGGCGGCGTCTACGTGAGCCGCGACGCGGGCCACGACTGGGATCATTTGAATGTGATGCCGCTCGGGCAGGCGTACGAAGTGGGCTACGACAATCAGCAGCCATATCACGTTTGCGCCGGCTATCAGGACAATGCGGAATGGTGCGGGCCCAGCCGGACCCCCTACGCGGGCGGAATTTCGAACAGCGACTGGTTCATGGTGGGCGGCGGCGACGGGTTCTACGTCAAGCCCGATCCAGCGGACCCGCAGACGATTTACACGGAATCGCAGGACGGCAATTTGAGTCGACGCGATTTGCGGACGAATGAAGCATTGAATATCCGGCCCGTTCCGCCCGAGGGCCAGCCGCCCTACCGGTTCAACTGGAATTCTCCCCTGCTGATTTCGCCCAAGGACCACAACACGATCTATTACGGCGGGAATTTTCTGTTCAAGTCGACGGATCGCGGGAACACCTGGACGCGACTGGGAGGCGACCTGACAACGGGCGTGGACCGCAACACGCTGCCGATTCTGGGGCAGCTTCCCTCGAAGGACACGCAATCGCTTTATGACGGCGTGGAATGGTATCCGACGATCACGGCGATTGATGAGTCGCTAGTCAACGCGTCCGTGCTGTGGGTGGGGACGGACGACGGGAATTTGCAAGTGTCGCGCGATGGCGGGCAGAATTGGAAGAACGTGGCGGATCGCGTTCTCGGCGTGCCGAAGGGGACATATGTCACACGGGTTGTGGCGTCGAAGGCGGGCGACGGAACGGCGTATGTGACGTTCGATGGGCACCGTTCCAATGATTTTCACGTGTACTTGTTCAAGACGACGAATTACGGCCAGACGTGGAAGTCGCTGTCCGCCGGATTGCCCAAGAGTACCGGCACCGTACACGTGATTCGCGAACATCCGGACGACCCGAATATGCTTTTCGTGGGAATGGAGTTCGGCGCCTATTTTTCGCTCGATGGCGGCGGGCACTGGAACAAGTTGGGCATGGGACTGCCGACGGTTCCCGTGGACGACATTCAAATTCAGCCGCGCGAAAACGATTTGATTCTGGCAACGCACGGCCGGTCGATTTACATCCTCGACAACATGACGGCACTCCAGCATCTGAACGACAAAGTGCTTGGCGAAGACCTGCATCTTTTCCCAATTCGCGACACGATTGCGTGGCGAATTTATCAGAATCGCTGGTTCGACGCGCAGCAGGTGTTTTTGGGACCGAATCCGCCGGATGGTGCAGCGATCGATTTTTATCTGAAAGCGAAGCCTGCGAAAGACCAGAAAGTCAAAATCATGGTGCTCGATTCGTCGGGAAAGACTGTTCGCGAAATGGATGACGCCAAACCGGGAGCCGGAATCAACCGCGTGAATTGGGATTTGCGGTACGACCCGCCCGTCAAGCCCACTCCCGAGCAACTTGCGGCGCGAGCGGAGGGGCGAGGCTTCTTCGGCGGCGGCGCGCGGGGACCAATGGTCGAGCCGGGAACGTACACGGTGAAAGTGGCTCTCGGCGACAATTCGCAGACGCAGACGGTGAAAATCGAAGAAGATCCGCGAATACAAATCAGCGCTGCGGACCGCGCCGTCCGGCATGACATGCAGATGCAATTGTATGACCTCTATAAGCGTGCCGACAAAGGTGAGAAAACAATCGGGGGCCTGAAAAGGTCGCTCGCGGACACGCTGGCGGCCTGGAAAAAGCCGGGCGCGCCGAAGATTCCGGACGATATTCGCAAACAGGCCGAGGCGCTCTCGAAAAAAGTGGACGAACTCAGCGGCAAGTTCGCCACGGAACGCGGTTTCGGAGGAGCGGGCGGGCCTTTGCATTACACGCCTCCGCCGCTGCCGCAGCGCGTTGGCCGCTTGATGTCCCAGATTGAAGGCTACACGGCGGGGCCCACGCAGGGAGAGAAAGACGAAATGGCGAGTGTTTCACAGGAATTGAGCACGGCGCTGGATTCAGTGCATGAAATTGTGAACACGGATCTTGCCAACTTGAACAAGGCGCTCAGGGACGCAAACGTGCCGTATATAACGATAGGTTCGCCCGAGCCTCCGCCGCGCCGCGGAGAATGACTGGAGGAATTCGCGGCCTTTGCAACGGGGTTGGAAACTGATTCGTTGGCCGCAAGGGGCTTGGCAGTACGTCGGTACCAGGACGAATTGAACCTTGCGGCCTATCGACGCTGCGGGCACCGGAAGGCAGAATGGCAATGTGTTCGAGGTTCGGTGCTGCGTCCCCCCGCGCTATCGGGCCTCGAAATTAGTGCACCTCCATCACCCCATGCCCACAGCGGCCGGAACCCCCACCGGCCGCTTTTTTTGTGCGACATACCGCCCAAGCATTCGTCGACATACATTTGCCAGGAAGTCTCTAAACCTTCAAGATTCCAAGTTACGGATAGAAATATTATTTAGAGTAGATTTTCGGGCGCAAATTTCGGGCTCGGACGCAGGTCACAATTCGGCCAATCGGTTTGGCTTGTATGATTTGACTTATTGTTGACCGAAAGTAGGGATTGTGGTACACCGCTTGCAAAATCGAACAGCAACAAATGACGAGCAGTTGGTATCCCGGGGGAAGCTATCCTAGAAAGCGGGCCCATATCGAAGATGCAAGCCTCTGTGCGCGCGGGAATTGCGCTCGCACCTGCGCACCATTTGTGTCCGAGTGTTCTAGCCCAAAAAAATCGGCGGGGGTGGACTGTGAAGCGAATTTGGCTACTTGGCGTGATGGCGATTTTGTCGGTTGCATTCGTACTTTCCAACGGTACCGCGTGGGCGCAAGCCACAACCTCCCTTCGCGGCACGGTGACGGATCCGAGCGGTGCCGCGATACCAAACGCGACGGTGCGTTTGGTGAATGCGGATACAAACCTCGAGCGCACGACAATGACGGATCAACAAGGAAGCTACGTCTTCGCCCAAATACAGCCAGGCCACTATACCGTCGCCGCCGAAGGACCGGGATTTGCCAAGTTCGAACAAAAAGACATTGAGCTTCTGGTGAACTTGCCCGCCACCCTCAACATAAGGATGAAAATTGGCGCGGCCACCCAGACTGTGACGGTCACTGAAAGGGCCCCGCTGTTGAACACAACAGACGCGAGCGAAGGCAACACGATGAATAAGAGTTTGATTGAGAATCTGCCGCTCGAAGGCGGGAACGTGGTGCAGTTGCTCAGCCTTCAGCCAGGCGTCGTGTATACCTCGGATCGCAACGATATCCTTACGAACACGGACGACACACGCAGCGGCGCGGTCAATGGTGAACGCAGCGACCAGAGCAACGTAACGATTGATGGCGCAGACGCGAACGATCAGGGAGGCGGCCAGGCTTTTACGTCTGTATTGCCGGTCACGGTTGATTCCGTGCAGGAATTCCGCGTCACGACCTCCAACTATGGCGCGGATCAGGGACGTTCTGCCGGCGCGCAAGTGGCCCTCGTCACCCCCGGCGGCACGAACAAACTCCACGGCTCGCTATTTGAATCGAACAGGAGCTCGTTCGGAGAGGCCAACGACTTTTTCATCAAGTCCGCGGAAGCAGCTCAGGGGTTACCGAACAAACCCACGCAATTAGTTCGGAACGTTTTCGGAGGCTCGGTAAGCGGACCCATTAAGCGTGACCGCTTATTCTTCTTCCTGAATTATGAAGGACATCGCGTTGCTCAGGCCACGAGCGAGGTTCGAGAAATCCCATCGGCGGCTCTTCGCGATGGCGTCATTCAGTACAACTGCGACGCTAGCGCTACGTGCCCGGGCGGCAATGTTACGGGCTTGAGCGGTCAGAGCTATAGCGTGGCACCCGGCAACTTTGCCCTCAATGCAGCGCAGATCAAAGGAATGGATCCCTTGGGGCTGGGCCCAAGCTCGGCGGTCTTGAATTATTTTAATACATACCCTCTGCCTAACGATCAAACCGTGGGCGACGGCCTCAATTTTGAGGGCTTCCGCTTTGCAGCGGCAGAACCCCAGCGGGACGACTGGCTGATCGGCCGTGTCGATTACAAGCTCACGGCAAATGGCAATCACACCATTTTCTGGAGCGGACGCGGACGCGATGACGTCAATGTCACTACCCCGCAGTTCTTGCCCGGCAGTATACCCGAGGTCCAACAGGTGGATCTCAGTAAGGGCATGGTAATCGGCTACACGGCTGTTCTACGTTCAAACCTGATCAACAATCTCCGCTACGGGCTAACGCGTCAGAGTATCAGCCAAGCAGGCGATAGCACGCAGCCATTCATTACCATCCGGCACTTGGACCAGGGCATTACAAGAACGAATAGTTTTCAGTTCCCGGTGCACAATATCGCCGATGACCTCTCCTGGACGCGAGGGAACCATACGCTGACATTCGGGACGAACATCCTCCTCATTCACAACGGCGCCTTGAGCCAGTCGAATTCCTTCAGTGACGGGAGCGCGAACGCGGCCTGGTTGAACACGGGCGGTTTTGCGAACCGCGCCAGCCCGTTCAACCCGGCGAACAACGGTTTTCCCAAGGTGGATTCGGGCTTCAACAACGGTTACGACTTCCCGCTGATTGGGATGCTGGGCATGGTCACGGAAGTGGACGCGCAATACAATTTCCATGTCAGCAGCAACGGAACAGGAACTCCTATCGCCCAGGGCGCACCCGTGCAGCGGAATTTCGCGCTGTATGAGTACGAGTTTTACGCGCAGGATTCCTGGAAGCTCCGGCCGAACTTGACCGTGAATTACGGCTTGCGCTATGGAATCGACACGGCACCGTGGGAGACCAACGGCCAGGAAGTTGCTCCCACTTTCAATCTGGGAGACTGGTTCAACACTCGCGGCGTCAACATGGAACAGAATGTGCCGTCCAACCAAGACCCGCTGATTCAGTTCGGGTTGGCGGGCAGGTCCAACGGCAAGCCGGACCTTTGGCCATCGCAGAAGAAGAATTTCGCTCCTCGAATTTCTCTCGCGTGGTCGCCCGAGCCAAGCTGGGATTGGCTCAAGAGGCTGACCGGCGACGGAGACAAGACAGTTCTCCGCGCCGGATTCGGTATGTACTACGATCATTTCGGACAAGGCATGCTTACCACTTTCGACCAAAACGGGTCATTCGGGCTCTCGTCCTTGCTCACGAACCCGGCTCAGACGGAATCAGCGAGCTCATCACCGCGGCTCACGGGCCTGAACACGATTCCGACAGTTGATAATAACCGCGTGGCGATTTTCACTCCTGCTCCGCCGGCAAACTTCCCGCAAACATTCCCGCCGGGGAATTTCTGTATTTGTTGGGGACTGGACAGCTCGATCAAATCGCCGTATTCGTACGCGATCGATTTTTCCGTCCAGCGGCAGTTGCCGCACAATATGAGCATCGAAGTCGCCTATACGGGGCATCTGGCTCACCGATTGCTCGCGCAAGAAGACCTCGCGATGCCCAAGGACCTGAAGGACCCGAAGTCGGGGGTAACTTATTTCCAGGCGGCCCAGGCGATGGCAACGTTGGCCAGGTCCAATGGCGGAAATGGGGCTCCGGTTTCTTCGGTCACGGCGGCGACCATCGGTCCAACCGGAGCTTACTGGCAGAACGAGATGCAGCCACTGGCGCCTGGCGACCAGTACAACCCGGGAGACCAAAACTTCGGTCCGGGCTGCGGCGGGCCAACGTCAGACATCGTCCAGGCGGTTTATGCAACCTATCTGTGCAACGCTGATAACGAGACGACCGGCCTGTTCTTTCTCGACGTGAATGGACTTCCCGGCACGACATCGACTGCCAATCCCGGGACACCTGATAATTTCTACTTCAATAATTCCGGACCGTTCGCGTGGTTCAATTCCCAGTATTCGTCGCTCTATGCGTGGCGGTCGATTTCCAATTCCTCTTACAACGCCCTGGAGATCACGTTCCAAAAGCAGTTGTCTCAGGGGATTGGATTTAACGTCAACTATACCTACTCCAAGTCACTTGACATCGCTTCGGACGCGGAACGCGTCGGTGAATGGGGTGGCTTGGGCGGCAATATCATCAATTCATGGTCGCCTAACCAGCTTCGAGGACCTTCGGATTTCGACCTGCGTCACCAGATCAACGCGCACTGGTACTGGCAGTTGCCTTTTGGTCAGGGACGGGCGTTTGCAAGCCACATCAGCAAAGGTTTGGACGCAGTGATCGGAGGCTGGCAGGTTTCAGGACTGAGCCGGTGGTCCAGTGGTTTCCCGGTTAACGTCTCCACTTGCTTCTGTTTTGAAACTAACTGGCAGCTAACGGGCCCTGCTATCGCGACTGCCAAAGTGAGCGGTGGAAGGGCGACCCTCGTGAACGAGCCTTCCAACGGCGGACCGCTCTTTAATATCTTTAAGACCGGACCGGCCGAGTCGGCTAATTTTGACGTACCACTGCCGGGATTCTCGGGTGCACGCAATCAGATCCGTGGCGATGGGTTTTTGGACACGGATCTGGAGATTGGAAAAGCGTGGAAGATGCCCTACAACGAGAATCATGAACTGAGGCTCACGTGGGACACATTCAACGTATTCAACCTCAAGCGTTTCGATGTTCAGTCGGCGTCGCATTCGCTCGATAGTGCTGCGACGTTTGGAAACTACACGCACTTGCTTACAAATCCGCGCGTGATGCAGTTTGCGTTGCGGTATCAGTTCTAGCGGACGGTTTCAGTTCGAAGCGCAAGAAGGGCCCCGAGGAATCGGGGCCTTTTTGTTTTGTGCCGGGAATGCGCATATACAACGTCCGAATTGTGCCCTCGAGACCAGTGGTCAATGGCCGGCGTTCAGCACCTGGGTGCCGCTAATGAGGTGGGGCGAAACGGCTGCGGGGACGATGTGGCCGCAACCAAATCCGCGAGACCAATTTCCTAACGCGTGCCGTCGGAACGCAAAACATGACCTGCTGACGCCTCAGGGGTTTAGCGTGCGCGCGGACGATAGCTGATGAGGGGCCTGGGACGCATCCGGAAGCGCGCCGGCAGCGGCGGAGGCACGTTGTGGAGCGATGCGCCGCAATTCGAGCAGCGTTCCACCGGAGCCATTTCCACGCGAAGCCAGTGGCCACGCGCGGCGCAGTCTGGATTAACGCACTGCACGGTGCGACCAGGAAGAAATACCATGTGCGTCCCCCGTTCGTCTCGGAAATTCAATTAGCGAATCCCAAAAACCGAAATCTAACCGCCAAAATCCCGCCAACGAAAATTTGATCAGGCAAATTCAGTCCACAGAATTCGCCTGCTGTTGTAAGCGAGCACGCGTCGCCAACTCCGACACTGGCGATGGCAAAATCTGGGAGGATTCTCTCGATTGGGTCGTGGTATGTCAAGAGCAAAGGTACACTATATATTGTGGCGGGGTGGCAGAGTCACGTTTGAGGTCTGGACTAGAATCACGCGCCACCGAAAATCGGAATAATCATTCAGGGCAGAGGATGATGGAGTCTCTTATGGCTTGAGCGGCGCAGGACCCGCAGGCACCGAGGCCGGCGGCGCGGGCGTTTCTTCTCCGCCGAGAGACTTTAGAAGTTTCTCGAGATCGTCGACTTTCTTTTGCGCCGCGTCCACCGCTTGTTGCTTGGCGGCGATAGCCGCTTTCTCGCCATCGACTTTGGCCTGCCCTTGCTCGTTCTTGGAGTAGTCCGGAGTGCTGTAGAGCTGCGCCGCGTCAAGATTGTATTCGCGCTGCGCAATGTCAAGATCGGTTTGCGCGTTCCTAAGTTGTTCTTTCGCGTCGTCCAGGTCCGCTGACGCCTTGGCGCGCTCAGCGGCCAGTTTTGCTTTGTCGGCACCCGATGGTGCTTCCGCAGTCGAGGCAGCCGCTGGTTCATTCGAGATCGCGGCAGCCGGCGGCGGCTGTCCAACAATGCTGACCCCGCCGGGCGTATTGGGAATGTTGTCATTCGTCCAAACCGTTTTTGCTTTGGGCGCTTGCTTTTCCTTTTCCTGCGCCTTGCGAGCGGCTTCAGCAAGCGATTGACTGGATTGCCGGCTCGATTGAGGACGGGCTGCAAATCCGGTGGAGGAAATCCCGGGAACCAGAATCAACAGTGCCGCAATATTCGCCCAGATCATGGCATGTTTCATGATTTTTCCTCGGAGCCGCCTTCCCTATGCTAGCCGTGTCGTCGAATTCCGGCCAGATTAGCTTGCAGCTCGCGCCCAAAAAGACACCTGTTCCCCGCCTCAAGCGTACGCCCGCCAGGGTTAAATTCAAAGATGCGATTGCGAGGTCTGCGCCAACTCGCGTTTGAGGCGCGGGGCGGTGGATTCTACTTGAGAGAAATCACGACAATGCGGCTATCAGAGTCCGCTGCCGCCGAAAGCGATAGCGCTTGTCGCAACCGGCGGCCAGGAGCATAATCCCGCAGAAGTTTGAGAAGCTCGCCATAGTTCGTCCAGCGGAGGGCAAATGATGAGTGGATTCCGTACGTGGAAATTTTTTACGGCATTTGCGCTCCTGTTCCTGTTTGCCGCTATCGCAACGATGGGCGCGGCTTCGCGCGGAGGGGCGGTTTCAAGCGCGGCGGAGGCTTTGGCAAAAGCGCCACAGCAGACGCAGTCCCCTGCATCCGCGCCATCAACCCAAACAGAAAAGAACCAGTCCGAGGTGAAGGCCTACACGCTGCCGCCGGACCTCTACGAGAAGGCGGTGAAGTATTCGCGCGCGCAGTACATCTTATATTTCGCTGATTTCGTTTGGGGCGTCATCGTGCTGCTGCTGGTGCTCGCGTGGGAGCTCGCGCCGAAATATCGCGATTGGGCCGAACGCGCCACGAAGGTGCGGTTCTTGCAGGCGATGATTTTCACGCCGATTCTGCTGCTGACCGTCGCCGTATTGGGATTGCCGACCGATATCTACGGGCACTGGCTATCGCGCAGCTATGGAATTTCGGTGCAGGGTTGGGGCTCGTGGACATGGGATTGGACAAAAGGGGAAATCATATCGTTCATCATTGGAATCATTCTGGTTTGGATTCTGTATGCGGTCATCCGGCACAGTCCGCGCCGGTGGTGGTTTTACTTCTGGCTGGCGGCGCTGCCGATTTTGTTCTTTGTGATTTTCCTGTCGCCGCTGGTGATTGCCCCGCTGTTCAACAAATTTGAGCCGCTGGAAACAAAGGACCCGGCTCTGGTGGTGGCGCTCGAAAAAGTGGTGCAACGCGCCGGGATGAATATTCCTCCGGAGCGCATGTTCTGGATGAATGAAAGCGAAAAGGGAAATGACCTGAACGCGTATGTCGCGGGATTTGGCGCATCGAAACGCGTGGTCGTGTGGGACACGACGATTGCGAAGATGACCGTGCCGGAGACGATGTTCGTTTTCGGTCATGAAATGGGGCATTACGTTTTGGGGCATGTGTATAAAGGCCTGATTTTCGCCGCATTTCTGCTGCTGGTGCTGCTTTATTTCGGCTTTCACGGAATGTTGTGGGCGCTTTCGCGATGGAGCGGGCGTTGGGGGATTCGCGGAACCGATGATTGGGCTTCGCTGCCGGTTCTGCTTTTGTGCTTCTCGATTCTGGGATTTGTAGCTTCGCCGGCGGCGAACACATTCAGCCGGCACATCGAACATCAGGCGGACCAGTATGGGCTGGAAGTCACGCACGGACTGATTCCAGATTCGCAACAAGTGGCGGCGCGGGCCTTTCAGATTCTTGGCGAAGTGGATCTATCCGATCCGCATCCGAATTCCTTCATCAAGCTGTGGCTGTACAATCATCCGCCGCTGGCGGAACGAGTGAATTATGCGCTGACGTACAATCCGTGGGGCAAGGGCAAACGGCCGGAATTCGTGAAGTAGTGCATACGCGGCCGTGCGCGAACGCTTATTTGCGGGAATGAATCCTCATGCGAATGCCGCCGCGCGGCCGCAAAGTAACCAACGGCTCCGGCACAATCGTTTGTCCCGGCTCAAGCTCGAAGCGGAAGCGCTGCGCCAGCGTGGCCGCAACGAGAGACGCTTCCATCAAAGCAAATCCCTGACCAATACAACGTCGCGGCCCACCTCCAAATGGAAAATACGCGTGCGTCGGAAGACGCGCGGCCAAGCCGTCGAGCCAGCGGTCCGGGCGAAACGTGAGCGGCTCGGGAAAATAGCGCGAGTCGCGATGCATGACCCACTGCGACATCAGGAGCGTGGTACCTGCCGGAAATGAATAGCCTCTCAATTCAAATGGCTCGATGGCGACGCGCGCGACAATATAGGCGGGCGGGTAGAGTCGCAACGATTCGCGAATCACGGCATCGAGGTAGGGGAGCGATTCGACGTCTTTCGCTTCGAGCTGCTGCGAGGCCCGATGGGCGAAAACGCGCGCCAATTCTTCGTGCACACGCGCTTCCGCCGCGGGGTTTTGCGCCAGGAGATACCACGTCCACGAAAGAGTGAGCGCGGTGGTTTCGTGGCCTGCGAGGAAGAGCGTCATGGTTTCGTCGCGCAATTGCCGTGGAGTCATTTGGGTGCCGTCTTCGTCCATGGCGGAGATCAAACGCGAAAGCAGATCGTTGCCTCCAGCGCCACGCGAGCGACGCTCTTCGATAATGCGATAGACGAGCGAATCGAGATATTGAAACGCGGCGTCGGCGCGCCGGTTCGCGGGAGTCGGGAGCTTTTCGGGAACGCGGAAAGGCGACCGGATACGGTGAATCTGGAAACGCATCAGCCTTGTGAGGTTTTCGCCGACGCGGTCGGCTTCGGCACCGAGGTCGATGCCGAAAAGCGTTTTGACCGCGATGCCGCAAGTGAGGCGCGACATTTCATCGGCGATGTCACAAGCTTCACCTTCGCGCCAATTGGCCGCATACGCGATCGCGTGCTCGACCATTGTGGCAGCGTATTCGTTGACGCGCGTTTTCTGAAACGCGGGCTGCGCCAAGCGCCGCTGACGCCGCCAAAAATCGCCTTCGCTATTGAGCAGACCGTTGCCAAGCAGGCGGCCGGTGGCGACTTTGGAGAGAGCGCTCTTGTGGAATTTGTGCTGCTGGACCACGAGAACTTGTTCGATCAGATCGGGATGATTGACGAGAAGGCGATTTTGGCCAAAAGCGAGCGGGAGATAAACCAGGTCACCGTAGTCGCGGGCGCAGCGTGCGAGAAGATTGAGGCCGTGCTTGCGAAGTTCGAGGGCGACGCCGACGAGCGGCTTTCCTCGAGGACCTGGTGGACGATTTGAGGTTGCGGGCATTTCGTGTGTTGCAGAGCAGTCCCTTTTTACCTCTCCTTTTTACCTTAGCGGGGCGCGAAATGCATGAACGTTCGCAGCTGGGGGGCCGCTATCGGCTCGCGATATTCAATTCGCCAGAGCCCAATTTGTAATTGCGCGAGCGTCCGGTAAGATAGCCGAGCCCGATGGCTGATCTGACATTCATTCAGGAAATCGCGGCGCCCGCGAAGATCGTTGGCGCATTTTTCGTTCCGCACCGCATGGGCGCGTGGTATGGAGCGGAGCTCGACTTGCAATTCGAAGTGCAGGGAGGTGCGAACGAGTTTCGCAACGGGCTGAAAGTGCGACTGCACGGGCGATTTGGGAAGCGCGAGGTCTCGCACACGGCGGTGGTGACGGAATTCGAGCGCGGGCGCGTGCTCGAATGGCAATTTCAAGATGCTTACGGCGTCCGCGGTTTGCAGCGATGGGAAATCGAGGAGAGCGCAGGCGGCACGCGGTTGCGCATGCGCGATCGCTACGAAATCCCGGGAGGCTTCGGAAGATTTCTTGACTGGCTGATCACGCGGCACGCGGTTGCGCGGCGCGACCGCAGCGAGTTGGTGCGGCTGAAACGACTCGTGGAGCACACATAGAGGCGGCATGGAAGATCGAACAGAAACAGTAGAGGCAAATGTGAATCATGCAGGCCTAATGCCGGAAGCCGGGCGCAAGACAATCGCCGTGACGCGAGTTTTGACAGGGATTATTTTTCTGTTTTTCGGCGAGTACAAAATTGCCGGACCGGAGTTTGCGCACACGAGTTTCGGCGTGTGGGTCCGCGGCTGGCTGGGCCAGAACGAGCCGGTGGGATTTTACGGAGCGTTCCTCGAGAAATTCGTACTGGTGCACCCTGTTCTTTGCGCGAAGATCGTGGGCTGGGGCGAGCTGGCAATTGGAATCGCGCTGGTGCTGGGGCTTTTCGTGCGCGTGGCGTCGGTGGGCGGCGCAATTCACATGATCAGTTTGGCGCTGGCTACGTGGTATGCGCCGGGGCACGGCGCGGCGATGTGGAGATATTTCGGCGCGAATCTGGACCATATTCCGCTGCTATTTTTGTTCGCGGTTTTCTTCGCGACGCACGCGGGAGAAACGTGGGGGTTGGACGGGCTGCGAATCAAGGACTCAGAAAAATAGAAAGCAATCCAGACTAGATCCTCCGACTAAGAACGCCGGAGTCCCTAAAGGCGCATTGGTGAGACGCATTCCGGGCGCACAACGCACCTAGATTGGGCAGGAGATGTTCATTTGTGACGACAACTGTCCGATTATGGACGGTCGCGACGGAGAAAATTCCGTTTAGTCATTCCGTTCCAATGGGATACAGTTGGTTCCCGCCTTGCTGCGTACCCTTCTGAACGGCATATTAATGCGCCGCCATCCCCATGCAAATATCAGGGCAGAAGCCTTCAAATCGAGAGGGAGGACTAGAACGATGACTCAGAATTGCATACGGCTCGCTGTTGTTCTGTATTTGATTGCTTCGCTGGCCGCAGGAGTGCCGACGTACGCGCAAGGAGGAAGCCCACCGCAGGGCCAATCACGAACGCCAGCGGCCGCGCCGCAAACGCCCGCGGCGATTTCGTACCCGGGCCTTCTTGGGCTGCGGAACTACAACAACGGGAAGAGGGCGTTTCCGAATATTTTCGCGCCGTATACTCGCGAAAACATCGCGCGCCCCGTTCTGACCAATGCGCCGACAATCTACAATCTGATCCAGGACGGGAAGCTGAACGTCAGCCTGCAGGATGCGATTTCCCTGGCGCTGCAGAACAACTTGGACATCGCCGTGTCCGAATACACGCCGTGGATTGACCAGACCAACCTTCTGCGGACGGAGGGCGGCGGAACGCCTCTTGGTTCGTTTGTTCTTGGCGGAGGTGGGGGAGGCAGCTTTGATCCGGTGATCTCGGCCAATACGAGTATCTCCTACGCCTCACAAACCGTAAACAATTCATTAACGAGCGGTGTAGGTACGAGCGCGGGAGCGTTCACGCTGGCTACTCACAATTCCCAGTACAACGTAAGCTACACGCAAGAACTCCATACCGGTACCCTGTTCAGCGTGGCGCTCGATAACAACAGGAGCTCATCCAGTTCCTCGCAGAATTTCTTCAATCCCGCCATTACCTCGAGCTTGTTCGTAGGTATTCAGCAGCCTTTGCTGAACGGTTTTGGACTGTTGCCGAATATGCGGTTTATTCTAGAGGCCAAAAATAATACCCAAGTCGGTAAGCTGCAATTTGAAGAGCAGATCGTTACGTCCGTGACGCAGGTCGAGACGCAGTATTGGATTCTGGTGCTTGACCGGCAGGCCGTGGACCTGGCCAAACAAACCCTGGCGGATTACCAACGACTCTACGATGATGACCAACGGCTGCTGCACATCGGGACGGCGACTCCCGCCGATGTCGTGTTCGCGGAATCATTCATTGCCCAGGGCAACCAAATCTTGATCGGCGCGCAAGCGAATGTGCAGGTGCAGCAGGCTGTCTTGATCAATCTGCTCACAAAGGACCCGTCAGATTCGAGGCTCAAAGGACTGGAGCTGGTCCCCACAACGCCGCTGGAAAACGCCCCTCAGGTTCCCAACATCTCCGTGGACGATGCCGTCAAGGAAGCCTGGGCCGACCGACCGGAATTGAGGATTGATGAACTCACATTGGAGAACGACTCCGTCGAAACTCGCGCCACGAAGAACGCGCTTCTGCCGAACCTAACTTTGTCCGCGACTTACACGAGTGTAGGCTTGAGCGGAAATACGCAGGGCGCGTTCATTGCCGACGGGACATTCTCGCCGAATATCGGGACACCGATCGTCGATCAGAATGGCAATCCAGTGATTTTCAATGGCGTCCCAACGTTCATTGGCGTTCCGAACGGAACAGTCGGCTCGGTAGTTCCGGGAGGAATTGGCAATGCTTACTCACAGATCTTTCATAACAGGTCGCCACAGTATGCCGCGACTTTGAATTTGAATCTCCCGCTGCGCAACCGCTCCGCGCAAGCGGCGAACGCGCAGGCTCAACTGAATGAACGTCAAGAGCAAACTGTGCATCAACGCAACCGAAATACAGTTTTCTCGAACGTCACCGAGGCGTTCGCCCAGGTGAATCTGGATGCAGCGCAGGTAAATGCAGCAGTAAAGGCGACGGGCCTTGCGCAACAGTCTTACGACTACGAATTGAAGAAGTTCAATTTTGGAAACTCGAGCACGTACCTCGTGGTCCAGTATGCCTCCATCTTAAATGGAGCGAAGCTAAGCGAACTGCAGGCCAAAACAAATTTCGAAATCGCGCTCGCCACTTTCAATCAGGCCCTAGGACGCACTTTGAGCGCCAATAACATCACCATTGCCGGCAACGGCAGCCATGGCGCGGAGTTCCTTACAAGAGCGCCACTGATTCCCGGGACGATTGATGGGCGCGTCCTCGGCAGTGAACTCGCAGGCGCTGAGATGCGTTAATTGGAAGTTACAAGTGCAGAGAGGATCCTGCACGAGGAATTTACTCGACGGTGATTTGGAGGAATTTTTTCTTGCCAACGCGGAGGAGGAAGGTGCTACCGGGTTTCGATAGATCGACCTCATATTTTACGTCGTCGACGCGGTGACCATCGATTTCGACGCCACCCTGCATAATCAGCCGCTGCGCTTCAGCGCGCGAGTCCACCAGTCTCGATTCCGCCAGCAGCCACGCCAGCTTGTATGGCCAGATGTGCTTGGGCACAACGTAATTCGGTGCGTTTTCGGGGGCCTGACGGTCGCGGAAGACGCGCTGAAATTCGTCACGGGCGGCGCGGGCGGCATCTTCGCCGTGAAAATTGGCGATAATGGTGTGAGCAAGCTGCATTTTGGCGTCCATGGGATGGAGGACGCCTGTGCGCACTTCTTCCTTCAAGCGGACGATGACTGGTGAAGAGAAATCCGTGACGAGCTCATAGTAGGACCACATCAAATCGTCCGAAATGGACATGAGCTTGCCGAACATTTGCGCGGGCGGGTCTGTGATGCCGACGTAGTTGCCGAGGCTCTTGGACATTTTCTTGGCGCCATCGAGGCCGACGAGAATCGGCATGGTGAAGACGACCTGCGGCGATAAGCGGTACTCGCGCTGGATTTCGCGGTGCACCAGAATATTGAACTTCTGCTCAGTGGCTCCCAACTCGACGTCGGATTTGAGCTCGACGGCATCGCAGGCGGTGAGCAACGGGTAGAGCAGCTCGTGAACCGAAATCGGCAGATTTTTTTCGAGGCGCGAGCGGAAATCCTCGCGTTCGAGCATGCGCGCGAGGCGATAGTGGCCGCAAAGGCGCACCACGTCGTAACTCGACATCTTGCCGAGCCACTCGCTGTTGTAACGGACTTCGGTTTTTTCGGGATCGAGAATTTTGTAGACCTGCGCGAGATACGTCTTGGCGTTCGCGTCCACTTGCTCGCGCGAGAGGGGAGGGCGCGTTTCGGATTGCCCCGTAGGGTCGCCAATCATCGCGGAAAAATCGCCGATGAGAAAAATGGCGGTGTGGCCCATGTCCTGAAAATGTTTCAGCTTGCGCAGAACGACTGTGTGGCCGAGATGAATATCGGGAGCCGTCGGGTCAACGCCAAGATAGACGCGCAGCGGCTTGCCGGTTTTCGCCGACTGTTCGAGCTTGGCGCGAAGTTCAGCCTCAGGAATGATTTCAGCGGTGCCCTTGCGGAGGTAGGCGAGCTGGTCGTCAACGGACTTGGCGGAGACGGATTTCGAAGAGTCCGCGCCGGATTTGCGTTGCGCGTCAGACATGTTTTTTTGCGGCACTTTCCGCGATGGGAGCATCCGGCAGGATTATGACGCGGCGGCTTTCCAGGCGAAAGCGGCCTTCGAGCACGATGCGCACGGATTCGGAATAGATGCGATGCTCTTCGGCGAGGATGCGCTCCGAAAGGGAATCGACCGTATCGTCGTCGCGAATCGGGACAGCGGATTGCAAAATGATGGGGCCGGCGTCGAGAGTCTCGTCGACGAAATGCACGGTGCATCCCGCGAATTTCACGCCATGCTCAAGCGCCTGGCGCTGCGATTCAAGACCGGGAAACGCGGGCAGCAGCGACGGGTGAATATTCAAGATGCGCCCGCGAAAGGCCTGCACGAAATAAGGCGAAAGCAAACGCATGTAGCCGGCCAGGCAGACGAGGTCAATTTTCTTCTCCTGGAGGACGGCGACGATCTGGCGGTCATAGATTTCGCGCTCGAGACCTTTCGACGGAATGACGCGCGCGTCGATGCCGCGCGCCCGGGCTCGTTCAATGCCTGGAGCGCCTTCGCGATGGCTGATGACGAGGGCGATTTCCACGTTGGGGATGCGTCCGGCCGCAACACTGTCCGCGAGCGCCTCGAAATTCGAGCCGCGACCGGACAGGAGCACGCCAATGCACTTCTTCATAGTCGAGCGAAGTTAGCACAATTTTTGCGAAGGGCAAAATTGGGCCGTTAGCGATTGCGCCGGCGAGCCGCAGCGTAGACGCACGAGCTGAGTCGATAATGGCTTGACATCACGCAGAAGGGTGGGCATCCTGCCGCGAAACGGGATTTTCCGAGGAGGTTCCCCATGAAGAAGATAATGCACTCCGCAATAATCGCACTGGGCTGTGTTGTGACGCTTGGATTCAGCATCGTCTCGTGCGCGCGAAAAAGCACGGTGGATACAGCAGCCCAGGAAAAAGTGATGCAAGCGATGCAGGCGCAGGACGAAGCAGATATTCGCGCGATCGATGCCGCCTGGGCCAGGGCGGTCGCCTCGAAAGACCCTGACCAAACCACTTCTCCCTATGCTGAAAATGCAACTTTGCTGGCGCCAGGCGCACCTGTCGCCTCCGGAAAGGACGCCATTCGCAAGACGTGGGCCGGGTTGATGGCGACTCCGGGTTTCGCGCTGACATTCGCGCCCACCAAAATCGAGGTTTCGAAAAGCGGCGAATCCGCTTACGAGCTGGGAGACTACCAGCTCACGACGAATGGCAAGAACGGAAAGCCGCAGACGGTCAAGGCTAAGTATGTGGTGGTGTGGGGCAAACGGGCCGACGGCACGTGGAAAGCTTTGGTGGATGCGCCGACCACTACGCAGTAAAGCTAATGAAGGGGTAAAGTCCCGGAAAGTATAACGCGCGGCTTGCCGGCGGGCGCAGCTTCAATGCGGCCGATGCGAAAAAAACGCTCACGGCGGCGTTTCATTTCGGACTCGACCTTCTTTACGTTTTTCAGCGGGACAATCAGGATCATTCCAATGCCCATGTTGAACGTACGCAGGAGTTCGTCTGTTTCGATTTTTCCGATTCGGGCGAGGTAACGGAAGATCGGCAGCACGGGCCACGAGCCCAACTCAATGACGGCGTGGACGTTGCGCGGCAAGACGCGCGGAAGATTGCCAGGAATGCCGCCGCCGGTGATGTGGGCCATGCCCGAGAGCCAATCGCGCGCGACAACTCGCTTGAGCATGGGCCAGTAGCACCGGTGAGGCTTTAGGAGCTCCGCAGCGATTTTGTTGCTGATCTCAGCGACGTAAGAATCCGGCTTTAGCCGCGCCACGTCGAAGACAAGCTTGCGCGCGAGCGAATAGCCGTTGGTGTGCAGCCCGCTTGAAGGAAGCGCGATCAGCAGGTCGCCCGGGCGGACGCGGCGCGGCTCAGCCTGACGACCGCGCTCGACGACCCCCACGATGAAGCCGGCAAGATCGTATTCGCCGGGGGCGTACATATCCGGCATCTCCGCCGTTTCACCGCCGATCAGCGCGCAGCCCGCCTGGCGCGAGGCGCGGCTCATGCCGTCGAGAATCTGCTCGACAACGCGCGGATCAATGCGGCTCATGGCGAGATAGTCGAGGAAAAAAAGCGGCGCGGCTCCCTGCGTGAGGATGTCGTTGACGCAATGATTGACGATGTCAGCGCCGACGGTCGAATGGACGCCCGCAGCCGAGGCGATTTTCAGCTTGGTGCCGACGCCGTCAGCGCTCGCGACAAGCACCGGGTCGCGCCAGCGTTTCGGGTCCAGATGATAGAGCGAGCCGAAGCCGCCGATGGGCGCGAGAACGGCGCGATTGAACGTGTGGCCGGCGAGATGGCGGATGCGCTGCTTGGCTTCTTCCGCCCGTGAAATATCTACTCCTGCATCAGCGTAACGCATGGCCCCGCTTCCCGCAGAAATTGGCTTCCCGTTCAAAATGTATGAAACAACCGGCGCCAGCGCATCTCGCTGGGATGGGCCAAAACGCTCGCGTACGCGCCCAGACGCTCGCCGATGTGCCCAGGCTCCCACACTTCGTCGGGAGCCTTGATGGACATGTAAATGAACAGGGGCGTGCCGATGATGTTGCGGCGCGGAACGAAGCCCCAGTAACGGCTATCGTCGGAATCATCGCGATTGTCGCCCATCGCGAAATAACAATTGGGCGGGACGATAAGCTGACCGTTTTTTATGTACGTGTGAAGGTTCGACGCCCATATGGGCCTGATCCCTCCGAAGAGATTGTCTCCCGTCGGTGGAAAGTTCTCGACAGGGCTTTCGGCATCGGAAGGGTCGCGGTGAACATACGGTTCGTTAAGCCGCTGGCCGTTCACGTAGACGACGCCCCGGCGAATGCTGATGGCGTCGCCCGGAACGCCGATGACGCGCTTGATGAAATCTTCGCTCTGCGCCGCTTCCGGAGGCGCCTCGAAAACAATAATTTGCTGGCGCTTGGGATTGCGCCACAGTGGAAAGTGGTGCTCCGTGAACGGAATGCCCACGTCATAGCCGAGGAGGTTGACGATGAGGTGATCGCCGATCAGGATCGTATTTTCCATGGAGGCGCTGGGAATCACGCGCGCCTGCACGATCATCGATTCAATCACCAGGAAAGCGAGAATGACCCAGAACCAGGAGATCAACTCGCGGCGGATTTTATCGGCGGTCGTTTGTGCAGGAGGCGCGGGCTTCGACTTGCTTCTTGCACTTCTCGACTTCGCAGCGGCCACTATTGGGTCTCCACGTTAGAGCGGCCGGAACAGCCGGTGCCAGCGGACCTCGCTGGGGTGAAAGAAGATGGTCAGATAAGTGCCAAGACGCTCGCCGATGTGGCCCGGTTGCCAGACGCCGTCAGGCGCGTTGATGGACATGAAAATGAACCACGGAGTCGCAATGACATTTCTCCGCGGAACGAAACCCCAGTAACGGCTGTCGTAAGAATCGCCGCGATTGTCGCCCATGACAAAATAGTTGTTCGGTGGCACGATGAGCTTGCCGTTGACCACGTATTTGTGCAGATCCGCTGCCCATTCCGGCGTCAGGCCCTGGAAAAACCCATTATCGGCGGGGGGGAAATTTTCGACGGAACTGGCCATGGCATCGGGATCGCGCAGGACGTACGGCTCGTTCAGGCGTTTCCCGTTGACGTAGACGACTCCTTCACGAATGTTGATGGCGTCGCCGGGAATGCCGATCACGCGCTTGATCAGGTCTTCCGAATGAGTGAGCGGCGATTCGAGAACGATGATCTGCTGGCGTTTTGGATTGCGCCACAGCGGAATGTGCAGCTCCGTATACGGAACGCAAAGAGCGTAGCCGAACGGACTGACGATCATGTGATCGCCGATTAAGACAGTGTTTTCCATGGAGCCGCTGGGGATCAGGCGGCTTTGCGCCACGGCTCCTTCAACCACGAAAAGGGCGAGGAAGAGCCAGACCCACGAGACAATTTCACGCAGCAGCCGCTGGCGCACTATTTTTGCGCGCTCGATTTTCGTTTCGTCCAATTCGACAGCTTTAACAGCCACGATGCGCCTCCACTTCGAGTTGGACGAGCTCGGTCGGATAGACTCCGGTGTAGCACGCCGTACAGAATTTGCCGTCGTTGTCCTCGACGGCGGCGCGCAGGCTGTCCAGCGAAAGGTAGCCGAGAGAATCAGCGCCAATGAACTCGCGAATCTGCTCGATCGATTTCTGCGCGCCGATAAGTTCGAGCTTCGTGGGCGTGTCGATGCCGTAGTGACATGGCGAAACGGTCGGCGGGCAACTGATGCGCATGTGAACTTCGGCGACGCCGGACTCGCGCATCATGCGCACGATTTTCCGGCTGGTGGTGCCGCGCACGATGGAATCGTCGACGAGCACCACGCGCCGGCCTTCGAGCAAGTGGCGCACCGGATTCAATTTCAGGCGCACGCCGAAATCGCGAATGGCCTGCGAGGGCTCGATGAACGTGCGTCCCATATAATGATTGCGGATCAGGCCCATGCGAAACGGGATGCCGGATTCGGCGGCATAGCCGATGGCCGCAGGCACGCCCGAATCGGGCACAGGCACGACCATGTCCGCGATTGCGGGATGCTCGCGCGCCAGCAAACGGCCCAGGCGTTCGCGCGTGGGATTCACGGGGCGGCCGAAAACGACGCTGTCTGGCCGCGCAAAATAAACATGCTCGAAGATGCAGTATTGATGCTGCTTTTCTGGGGCGAAACGAATCGATTCGATGCCGCTTTTCGAGATGCGCAGCATTTCGCCAGGCTCAACGTCACGAACATATTCCGCGCCGATCAAATCGAAGGCACAGGTTTCAGAGCCGACAACCCAGGTGTCGCCGAGGCGTCCGAGGGCGAGCGGACGGAAGCCACGCGGATCGCGAAGGGCGAAGATTTCATCGCGCGTGAGGATCAAAAGCGAGTAAGCGCCTTCGACTTGGCCGAGCGCGTCGGCGATCGCTCCCGCGAGGTTTCCGACTTTGCTGCGCGCGACAAGATGGACGATGACTTCCGTGTCGCTGGTGGTTTGGAAGATGGAGCCCTTGTGTTCGAGGTTGCGGCGCAGCTCGAGGGCGTTGGTCAAGTTGCCGTTGTGCGCGAGCGCGAGCTTGCCTCTATTGCAATCGGAGGCGAGCGGCTGGGCGTTCGTCAACGTGGTGTCGCCCGCCGTGGAATAGCGCGTGTGGCCGATGGCCGCGGCTCCGGGCAAACGGGCAATGACGTTCGGCGTAAACAGTTCCTGCACCAAGCCCATGCCCTTTTCGACGCGGAGCTGCACTCCTTCGGTAGCGGCGATGCCGGCCGATTCCTGCCCGCGATGCTGCAAGGCGTAGAGGCCCAGATAAGTGAGCTTGGCGGCCTCTTCGTTGCCGAAGACGCCGAAGACGCCACATTCATCGTGAAAGTGGTCATCGTCGAGATGGAATGTTCCGTTCATTCGTTTCCCAGCATGCGTTCGAGCGCGGTAGCCCAGATTTGGCGAAGAGAATCCACTGTGGCGCGAACGCAAGGCTGACCGTTCAGTTGGATGCAGAATTCGCCGCGAGTGACTTTGCCGATTTGATGCGCTTCGACCCTATATTGTGCCGCAATCTGGAGCGCGCGGGCAAGCGAAGCCGAAGATGATGTAACGATGGCGCGCGCGCCCGTTTCAGCGAAAAGAGCAAATTCAATTGCGTGGCCACTTTTCAGCGAAACTTCGACAGAGAAGCCATTGGGGCCCGCGAAACAGGATTCGACGAGCGTGACGGCAAGGCCTCCATCGCTGACGTCATGGGCCGACGCGACGGCGCGTTCAGCGGTGAGGGCGACCAGGCAATCGATGAGATTTTTCTCGACGCTAAGGTCAATTGCGGGCGGCGCGCCGGCGGCGACACCGTGAATCGTCTTGGCGTATTCGGAGGATGAAAATTCGCGGCGCTGCAATTCTTCGTCGAGAGTCGCGCTTGAGGGAGCGCCCTCGAGGAGGATGATCACGTCGCCTTCGTGTTGAAAACCCATGCCCACCGCGCAATCCGCATCCTCGAGAATGCCGAGAACGCCGAGAACTGGCGTGGGATAAATCGCGCGGCCGAGCGTTTCGTTGTAGAAGCTGACGTTGCCGCCGGTGATGGGCACGTCCAGCGCGCGACAGGCTTCAGCGATGCCGTCAATTGATTCGCTGAACTGGGCCATCACTTCGGGCTTTTCCGGATTGCCGAAGTTGAGACAATTCGTGGCGGCTACAGGGCGCGCGCCCGTGCAGGCGACGTTGCGCGCTGCTTCGGCGACCGAGTGCATCGCTCCAATGCGCGGTGCGAGCTGGCACCAGCGGCCGTTGCCGTCGGTGGCAAGCGCGAGGGCGCGTTTCGTTTCCTTGATGCGCACAATCGCGGCATCGCCCGCGCCGGGGCCGACGCGCGTGTTGGTGCGCACCATATGGTCGTACTGCTCGAAGATCCATCGCTTTGAGGCAATCGCGGGCGAGGCGAGAAGTTTGCGGAAATTTTCGTTCAGGTCCGCGCCCGCAGGCGAAAATTTGACGAGAGGAGCGGTAGACTCCGGAGATTGGGCCGGGGCGATCGGACGTTTATAGACAGGCCCTTCCTCGGCGATTGCGTGCGCGGGAATATCGGCGACTACGTTTCCATTTTCGAGGAGGCGCAAGCGGCCGTCTTCGGTGACGCGCCCGATTTCGACGGCATCGAGTCCCCATTTGCGGAAGACTTCGAAGACCTGGTGTTCGCGGCCGCGTTCAGCGACAAGCAGCATGCGCTCCTGCGATTCGCTGAGCATGATTTCGTACGGCGTCATGCCCGTTTCACGCTGCGGGACGCGCGCGAGTTCGATTTCGATTCCCATGGCGCCCCGGGAAGCCATTTCGCAGGAAGAGCTGGTCAAGCCCGCCGCGCCCATGTCCTGAATGGCGACGACCGCGCCGGTGCGCATCACTTCGAGGCAGGCTTCGAGAAGCAATTTTTCCATGAAGGGATCGCCGACCTGCACGTTGGGGCGCTTCTGCTGAGATTCTTCACTGAATTCCGCTGACGCGAGCAGCGATGCGCCGTGAATGCCGTCGCGGCCCGTTTTTGCGCCGACGTAAATCACAGGATTGCCCACGCCGCGGGCGCGGGCAAAAAAGAGGTCGTCGCGGCGGGCGATGCCGAGAGCGAGCACGTTGACGAGTGGGTTATTCGAATAGCATGGCTCGAATTGCACTTCGCCGCCGACCGTGGCCACGCCGAAGCAGTTGCCGTAAAAAGCGATGCCGCCGACAACGCCGTCGAGAATCCGGCGATTGCGAGCGGCTTCTTCCTCCGAAACGCCGTCGGCTTTTGTGAGCGGGCCGAAGCGAAGCGAATCGAGTACGGCGATGGGGCGCGCTCCCATGGTGAAAATATCGCGCAAGATGCCACCGACGCCCGTCGCGGCACCCTGATACGGCTCAACGAAGCTAGGATGGTTATGCGACTCGATTTTGAAGACGGCGACCAGGCCGCCGCCGATGTCCACGACGCCCGCGTTTTCGCCAGGGCCCTGGACGACACGCGAGCCCGTCGTCGGCAGGCGCTTCAGGTGGACTTTGCTTGATTTATAGGAGCAATGCTCGCTCCACATCACGCTGAAAACGCCCAATTCCGTGATGGAAGGCTCGCGCCGGAGAATTTTTTGGACGCGCGCGAATTCCTCGGCGGTGAGACCGTGCCCGGCGGCGACTTCAGCGGTGATTTTGATTTCGGTTCCGATCATTACAAAGCCCTATTTGACACGAACAAAATCGTAGACAACATTCCAGAGAAGATGCATTCCGTCTTTATAGTTTTTGACCGGAATGCGTTCGTTATCGCCATGAACGCGCTCGTCATCTTCACGGGTGACGCCAAAAGGTTCGAAGCCGTAGCTTACGATCCCTTTTTCGCGGAAAAAATGGGAATCAGTAAAGCCGGCGTCCACGGTCTGGACAACGCCCGCGCCGGGATCGAGTTCATGAACCGCTTTTTCGATGGAAGCGAAAAGCGGAGTATTCGTGGAGGAAGTGGCCGGCGGAAAATTCAAGATAACCTCGATTTTAATCGACGGGTCGTTGATGATGCCGCGAACCTGCGCGAGCCAACGATCAATCGTCCAACCGGGGAGCAAGCGGCAATCGAGTTCGGCGCTGGCCTCGGGCGGAATGATATTGGTTTTGTTCGAGCCTTGCAGGCTGGTGATGGAAATCGTGTTCGTGAGCCGGGCGAGAATGTCCGGACGCTTTTGGAGCAAATCGTAGGCGTCTGGCTGAGCGAGGAAAGATTTGATGTTCAGAAGGCGGCTGCGCCACGGTTCGGGTTCGTAAGGGGCGTGGGTGCGCAGCATGAGTTCTACAGGTGGCGTTAATTCGAGCGGCGGGTGGTACCGACGAATACGCTCGAGGGCGGCAACCAAGTGGTTCGGCGCGGAATCAGCAATTGGTATCGAGGCATGGCCTGCGCGACCGGTGGCGATCAATCTGAGCCAAGCCGGGGTTTTCTCCGTTGGGCCGACGCCGAAGTAAATCGGTTTGCCCGCGGCGTCAGAAAGCGAACCCGCCCCTTCGGTGAGCATGAAACCCGCGCCCGTGAGCCATTGCGGGCGGTTCTTCACAACCCATCCCGCACCAAAATTTCCCCCAGCCTCTTCGTCAGCGGTGCCGACAAAAATCACGTCGCGGCGGAGCGGCACATGCAGGCGGTGGAGTTCGAGAAAGCTGAGCAACTGGAGGATGCCGAGCGACTTCATGTCGAGCGAGCCGCGGCCCCACAGGTAACCGTTACGGATCAGACCGGCGAAGGGATCGACCGTCCAGTAGGTGCGGCTGACCGGCACGACGTCCATGTGATTCAGCAGGATTAAGGCAGGCCCGGAACCATTGCCTTTCAGCCGAGCGACGATATTCCCGCGGCCGGCAGCGGATTCGGCGATCTCATAGGGTATTCCCTCCGCGCGAAAAATCTTTGCGTACCACTGCGCAGCGAGAATTTCATTGCCTGGAGGATTTGTGGTGTTGACGGCGATGTATGCGGAAAGCTTCTGGACAGCTTCATTCTGGAGCGCCGGCCAATCCGGAGATACGGCGCCGGCAGACTGCGCGAGCGCCGGCGGAGCCAGCGGAAGCAGGGCAATCGAGACAAAAATGGAGCAGAGAAAAATCAAACGCCGCACGAAACCCTCCTGAAAGGAATGCACCGCGCTAGGCCGGCACCGAGGCCTTCACCTCGGCGTTGCTTCGCGAAGAATGCGCCAGGCTGCTGACCATGGAGCGGAAAACGACAAGGCCGTCGGCGGAGCCAAGCGGCGATTCGACGGCGCGCTCCGGATGCGGCATCATGCCCATCACGTTGCGCTCGCGATTGCAGATGCCGGCGATTGCGGCAAGCGAGCCATTGGGATTGGCGGAATCTTCGACGCCGCCTTCGGGCGTGGTGTAACGAAAAACGATCTGGCGATTGCGCTCGAGGTCGACGAGCGTGGCTGCATCGCAAAAATAATTTCCTTCCATGTGGGCGATGGGGACTCTCAAAACCTGGCCGGCTTGCGCGGCGCAGGTGAAGGGCGTGTCCGTATTTTCGACGCGAATATTCACGTGGCGGCAGATGAACCGCAAATCGCGGTTGCGTAGCATCGCGCCGGGCAGCAGGCCCGCTTCGAGAAGGATCTGAAAGCCGTTGCAAATGCCGAGCACGAGGCCGCCGCGGCGGGCGAAGCGTTCGACGGCGCGCATCACGGGCGAAAAACGCGCGATGGCGCCGGTGCGGAGGTAGTCGCCGAAGGCGAAACCGCCGGGAAGAATGATGGCGTCGCAACCGGGGATTTGTTCGGAACGATGCCAGAGGAATTCGACGGACTCGCCAAGGACCGAGCCGACGGCGTGATACGCGTCATCGTCGCAATTCGAACCGGGAAACACTACGACACCGAATTTCATTGCGCGGAATCTCCCCGTGAAGATTCTAACACATTCGCAAGGCTGCTCTGAGTGGCGAAATTCCGCCAGCTAACGGCGGCGAGATTTCTTTGTTGGCGCGGAGGACTTGCGGCCCGGACGGTCAGAGAGTTTTTTTGCGAAATCGTGGCGCGGCTCAGAGGTTTTCACGGCGGCGGATTTTGAGTCTGAAGCTTTTGCGCGGCGAGCGGCGGCCCAGCCGGGTTTGTTGATCTGGCGGCCCCGCGCAATGGCGAGAGCGTCGGCGGGGATATCTTCCGTGACGGTGGAACCGGCGGCGATGTATGCACCGTCGCCGACCAGGATGGGCGCAACTAGGGCAGAGTCGCTGCCAACGAAAACGCGCTCGCCGATGCGCGTGGGATTTTTTTTCGCGCCGTCGTAATTGCAGGTGATCGTGCCAGCGCCAATGTTTGTGTCGCGGCCAATCGTGGCGTCGCCAAGATAGGTGAGGTGCATGGCCTTGACGCCTTCGCCGAGCACGCTTTTCTTGACTTCGACGAAGTTGCCCACGCGCGCTCCCGAACGCAACTCAGTGCCTTCGCGGAGATGCGCGAACGGTCCGACGACCGTGCCGGAACCCAGTGTGCTCGAAGTTATGACGGAGTGCTGGCGAACGAGAATTTGATCCGCGAGCGTCGCGTCCGTAAGGATGCTGCCCGTTTGAATCGTGCAGCGCGAGCCGATGCGAGTGACGCCGAGCAATTGCACGGCAGGCTCGATCACAGTGTCGTGCGCGATCTCAACATCGGGATCGATCAACACCGTCTCAGGCAGATAAATGGTGACGCCCGCGTCCATCAGCGCCGCTGTTTTGCGCGCGCGGAAGGCGCGATCGATTTCCGCGAGCTCCGCGCGCGTGTTGCAGCCGAAGGCTTCCCTCGCGTCGGCGATTTCGACGGCAAGAACGCGTTCGCCCCTCTGATTGAGCATGGCAATCGTGTCGGTGAGGTAAAGCTCGCGATGCGCGTTGTCTGGTCGCAGTTCGGTGAGGCAGGGCCAGAGCTTGTCGAGCGAAAAACAATAAATACTGGAATTGACTTCGCGAATTTCGCGTTCGGCGGCGCCGG
>JBOGNJ010000054.1:0-3372 GCA_050746905.1 Candidatus Acidiferrales bacterium | reverse complement strand
CATAAAAAGCAAAAAGCCGCGTCGCCGCGGCCCGTCTTCGATCCCTTTCTCTAACATACGGCTGGAACGCCCAGCCCGACTTCCTGTATAAGGGAAAACGATTGGCATGTCAATGAAAAACAGGAATAGGGTATTGTGAAACTCTCACCTTGGCTTTCTGCAGCAATCGCCATCTGGATTTTCGTTAGTTTCAGCAATCGGACGCTCGGGACTTCGGGCCCGCCGCAGAGAACGCTGAAGACGTACGCCCTGGATAACGACCCACATTCTGCTGACATATCACCGGATGAACGACTCGTCGTAACCGAAAGTACGCTCCGGACCAAAACTGCCGAGCCTGGGACGAAGGAGTTCTCGGAGGTGGTGCAGATATGGAATTTCAAAGAAGACAAACTTTTGGCTGAATCCCGCCTTCAGCAAGCCAATGTAAGAAAGGCTCAAGCCGCGGTTTTTCTAGATCCCGTTGTCGGCCAGAGGTTCGTGAGATTCTCGTCCGATGGAAACACTGTGGTAGCGCTCGTGGGAAGCAAAATTTACGTCCTGCGCGCGAGTGACCTGTCTAACATTCGGACGATCGCGCTCGTCGGCCCCAGTAACGTCGTGCACACTTATCGGGGCAGATCGTTTCCGATTAAGCCAAGAATCGCAGCCATGGAGGTGTCCCCTCAGCGAAACATTGTGGCTGCCCTATGGGTTCAGGATTTACTGTACGGCAGAGTTGATCTCTACGACCTCTCTAACGGCAGTCACATCCAGAGTTGGAACACTCCGCAGGGATGGGTAAATTTCACCAGGGATCTGTCATGGACCCCAGACGCCAAGTCCATTCTAGTAGGCATTCCCAATGAGACGCCATGTGCCTCGCCGGGCAATACACCGGACGTCTTTGCATTCGATCCTTACACAGGAACCATTCAGCATCGGCTGACGACGGGCTTGCTCGTCGGCGATGTAGCCGTGACGACTGGCGATCGTGTTCTCGCCGTTGATTCAGACTGCCTTGGTGTATTTAAAAATCACCATCCCAAGCTCCGCGTTTTCAACATTGTGACTGGCAAAAGGGTGCGGGAACTGCGGGGCAAGGGAACGGGGGTGCGGTACACCGTCTCGTGTTCTGCTGACGGAAGCCGATGCCTGGCGTTCACCGGCAGAATGAAAGCGGAATTCGACTGGGGAGACATGGTTCCCGTCGACAAAGTGATTGATGAGACCTTTTCAGTTTGGGATCTCAGGAATTATCAAGGAATCGTGACTTCGCAGAATATTCCCGGATTGAAAGGTCTGCGGATCAGTCCGAACGGCAGATACGCAGTTTCGTTTGGCAAGGCTTCTTTCGTGTTTCAGTTGCCGTAAATTACCCGAGGAGATCCAAAAAGGCAGAAGCAGATTCCTCACCGCCGTTCGCCGGAAACAGGCGACCGGGTTCGGAATGACAACGCACAGACAGAGAGCCCGCCACGGCGAGCAAGCGCCGACGAAGAAACGCAAATACCCGCCCTTTGCAAGGGCGGCAAAGGATGGGGCACCCGCGCCCGGAATATCTCTGTTGTCAATCAACTGGAGAGTGGAACGGGATAAACCCGCCGCTACAGACACGCAAGGCCAAAGCGTCTGGAATGCGAGAAGTGCGTCGAGCCTGCCCGCCACGGCGGGCAGGCCCCTATGAAGAGGCGTAAATCCCCACCCTTTGCAAAGGCGGCAAAGGATGGGGCACCCGAAAGATCAAACGCAACGACTGGCGGGATAAACCCGCCGCTACAGACACGCAAGGCGCAGCTAGGCGGGGGGCGTCGAGGCGCCCACGCCAAACGAAACGCGACTCGTGGAGTCGCGCGGGCGGGGCAAGCCCCGCCCCTACGAAAACCATGACGCGCGAACTGTGGACTGGTGGAGGACGCGGATGGCGAGAGCATTTCCGTCGTTGCCTGTCGCCCCTTCAGAAGGTGAGCGACCAGCCGACCAGCGTGAAGGAGAGCACGGCCACGAGAGCACCCAGGCTGACGAGGCTAAGTACCTTCCCATTCCCCAACAGTGAGTCACGCGTGTGGCGGTTTCCGCACAGCAGAGTCAAAACGACTACAGCTGTGCCCCATGGCAGCGTAGCAGGCAGTCCGGGATACCTGCCGATCAGCGACAACAATTGGTTCGGCGCCTGGCCGGCGGGCACCCACCAGGGAATGAGCGGAGTTGACGCAGCCGCGAACACAAACATCAGAAGCTTTCTTGTAAGCCAGCGCTTGATTTTGGGGCGAGTCCCTTTAAGCTTGGCGCGCCGCCAAATGAAGTAGTCCCACGCGAGCAGCCCGCCAATAATCGGAATCCATCCGTAGACGGCCTCTTTGTTGTCCACCCACGACCACGCTTGGAAGAACCCCCGGGCATGGCGCGCGTGCTCCAGCCTGGGAAGCACAAACCATCCCACCGCTGAATTGCACGCCACCGCAGCCAAGAACGTGACCAGGCTCATCAATTGGAACCACTGGCGCGTGGGCACCTTGCCACAGCTTGCACACACGCGGTGTTCAGGCTCGAATTCCTGCCCGCAGTGGTCGCAGAACAAATTTTTTGCCAGCGTGGGAGCGCGTGAAGCCATTACCACGAGGGTAGTTCATGGAGGGTCTAAGCACTACTGTACAGTAGTGCAGATTTGGCGCAGGTCGCGAACTGGGCCCTCTTTGAACTTTTTTCCCAAAGCGAGTGCGGCCGGCCGACATGAGGTTGTAGTTCAAACTACGTCATGGTCTCAGGTCGGAGGGGCGGCGTCGGTGACTTGGCGGACGATTTCCTTGGCGCGATCTTCGTCTTCGGGGAGGACGCGGACGGCGAAAGGCGAAGGCTGGCGGGATAAACCCGCGGGCACAGCGGATTCCGAATGCGCATCGGAGTCGGAATCGGCGGACTCGGGGCGGGCGACGTAACAGGCGATGCCGATTTCCGCGAGGCAGGATTTGAGAATTTCCGCCATGATCGCGGCGTTGTTGGCGGCATCGCTCGTGGCGTTGTTCGCGCTATTGCTGGACCAGACTTCGGCGGTGGCGTCTTCGGGGTAAAGCTCTTTGGGGATTTCGTGGCGGATGTCGTCGGCACTCTCATCGTAATCATGCGCAGGAATTTCGTTGGAGGCATCGGGACGTTCGGCGCGTAGAGGCGCATTGGCCGTGCTGCTGAGGACTTCGTCGAGGACATTTTTCGCGTCGGTGAGATGCGAGGCGGGGACCCAGATTTCGAGTTCGGCAAGTTGGGAGGAAAAGAGGAGGCGCGCGTCGAGGTCTTCGCGATTGTACGGGAGTTTGGCGGTGTCGAGCGCGGCGGTGATGGCAGAAAAAGTCACGCCGTTTGCGCCTTGCCAGAGAAGCGTGGGCGAAGCCATTT
>JBOGNJ010000053.1:0-3393 GCA_050746905.1 Candidatus Acidiferrales bacterium | reverse complement strand
GTGATCGTGCGGAGCGTGCCGTCTTCTTCATACAAATGGATATGCGCGGTTGCAGCGTCCCGGCGCGCGCGAATGCGAAAGACGTCGTTGAGCGTTTCGGCACGGGCCAGCTCCTCGCGCAAGTTTGCGCGCATTTCGCCGGGAATCGCGGGATGAAGATCTCGAGTGCGCGTGGCGGGCGTGACGCGCGAATCATCAATACACGCTTCATTTAGCGCAGCGGAAAGTTGCCGCAAGACCGCTTCGAGCAAATCGGAGGCGGTACCGGCTTCCGCAACCACTTTCTCAGGCAAGTGAATCGAGAAGGTATTGTCGAGGCGAAGCATCAGTTCGACTCGTTCCAGGCTGCCCAGTCCCAGATCGCGCTCGAGATGCGCCGCTTCGCCCTTGCGCGAGAATTCCTCAAGCGCGCGGGGATTTCCCAGTTCGCTCAAAAGGCCCATCACGATTTCGCGAATGGATTGTTCGAGATTCGCGCGTTCGAGTTTGGCGGCGGAAGTTCCCACGATAAGATTCCCGCGTCGCGGCAGGCGTGCAAATCAGCGGGCCGCGCAGCAGTCTCCGAGGATGGCCCGAGGCTACCACGCCACCGCAGACGCTTCAACTGCGCCGCGTGGGAGTTGGGGAAACGCAAAAGTGATGCAAGGCGTCTGTAAGAACTGTGATGAGGCGACGATGAATCGCGTACGAAGGGCACGGCGAGCTGCGGCGGTCGCGATGCTATTCGCGGGGACTTTTCTTGCCGGGCGCGGCGCGTGGAGCTTTGGGCCGGGTCGAGTAGTAGTGATGGCGGCCGGGGGCCCGACGGCCGGCTCGGTCGAGATTCATCGCGCGATCGCATTCGACGTGTCGCGGCCTCTGGTGTTTCTGCGCGCGCCGTCGATGCGTGCGGCCATCCGGCCCGCCGACTGCGGAAGCGCATCCTGCGGCACTTCTCCGGACGATCAAGACGCGGCGCAAAGACGCGGTGAGCCTCCGCCCCCGCCGACGATTACGCCGGCAGGGGCGGCAGTCGAGCAAACATCACCGGGCGAGCGGCCAGCCGCGCAGTTGCTGGAAAGCTTCGACGGACTCGGCGCTGGATTCCAAGGTCCTGAAGCGGTGCCGGTTTTTCGTGGCGCGTATCGCAATCCGTCGGACAACAGCCTGGCCGCCGGTCCAAACAATATTGTGCAGATCGTGAACTCGCGGCTGGCGGTCTTCACGAAAAAAGGCGCGCGGTACGACAAGAGCGGAACGGTGCTGTACGGTCCTGTGCCGACAAATATAATCTTCTCGGGCTTCGGCGGCGTTTGCGAAGCGCGCGACAACGGCGACGCGGTGGTTCGCTACGACCAGTTGGCGGGACGCTGGCTAGTTGTGATGCCGATCTTCAGCCGGATTGCGCCGGGCGAATTCGAGAGCCGCAGCGAAGCACAGACGCAGAGCAAAACAGCTCTCCACGGCGAGGCGGCACGTCCAGGGCAGTCGTCCGAACCGGGACCGCCGGCGGCGCCACCCAAGAATCCTCCGGAGGCGCAGGGAACGTATGCAATGTGCTACGCCGTGAGCACAAGCAGCGATCCGCTGGGCACGTATTATCGCTACGCGTTCGAGCGGACTCTGTTTCCTGACTATCCGCGGCCTGCAATCTGGCCGGACGGCTATTACGTTCCCACGAGCACCGGCGATACGGTGGTTCAGAAACACGATTGCATCGCGGACCGCAACAGGATGCTCAAGGGCCAGCCCGCGACGGAGCAATGCATCGTCATCGACGGCGTGAATTTTCTGAACAATGCGGACATCGACGGCCAAGAGCTGCCGCCACCGGGCGCCCCGAACATCATGATGGCCACGGGCGGCACGCAGCTCAAAGGCATCTTCGATGACAATGGGATCTACTTCTGGAAAGTCCACGTCGACTGGGAGAATCCCGCGGATACCAATGCCAGCGGTCCGGTGAAAATCAAGGTGGCGCCGTATCACTATCTGTGCGACGGCCAATTGTCGAATTGCGTGCCGCAGCCGGGCACGGATCAGCGGCTGGACGCGCAGGGCGACAAAATCATGCAGCGACTGGTCTACCGCAGAATAGGTGACCACGAGTCCATCGTCGCCGCGCATTCCATCGCGACGAAAGCTGGCGGCGGAGGCGTGCGCTGGTACGAATTCCGTCTCGACGAAAAACGCGATCCCGTCCTCTATCAACAAGGCACCTACGCGCCAGACGGTTTTTACCGCTGGATGCCCAGCATCGCCATGGACAAGAAGGGTGACATTGGAGTCGGCTACTCGTTTGGCGGAACTCCCAATTTCGCCGGGCAGCGGTTTGCAGCACGATTGAACGGAGACACAAAAGGCTTTCTGAGGCTGCACGAAACGGTGCTGGTCAACGGCGAGGCCGCGCAAACGAACACCCTGCGATGGGAAGACTACACGACGACCGCGATTGACCCCAGCGACGACTGCACTTTCTGGTACGTTGGGGACTACCTCAAAGCGGCCGAGGCAGGCGGCGGCGCGAGCCACAAAACAGGCTACAACGCGGGCTACAGCACAAAAATCGGCTCCTTCCGCCTTCCCGGCTGCAACTAAACCCGACAGCCGGCAATTCCTCCGCCTTTGCCGCACACTTTCGAACCGCGACGACGTTGACTTCGAATCGACGCCGTTTACTTTGGTCGCTGATGCACATATGCTCTCGCAGTTTGATTTGACCAGGAGGCAAATATGGCGAGTTCGCCAGACGGATTAGCAGAGTTGAAACAGCGCATGCGGGCAAGTTGGATGGCGGGAGACTTCGGTGAGATTGCCCGGCGGAACGAACGTGAGGCCGAAGGGTTCGTGAGCCGGCTCGGCCTCAAGGCCGGCATGAAAGTATTGGATGTGGCCTGCGGGACAGGAAATGTATCCATTCCCGCCGCGAGAACCGGCGCGAATGTGACAGGGCTGGACATCGCCCCGAATCTGTTGCAACAGGCGCGCAAGCGCGCTGAGTCGGAAGGGCTGAAGATTGAATTTATCGAGGGGGATGCGGAAAAGCTTCCGCAAGAGACGGGACAGATTGACGTGGTCACGTCAATGTTCGGAGCAATGTTTGCGCCGCGTCCAGACATGGTCGCGCCAGAATTCATGCGGGTCTGCCGAGCGGGCGGGCTGATCGCGATGGCGAATTGGACCGCGCGAAGTTTTGTGGGGCAGTCATTTATAATCACTGGCCGCTACGTGCCACCACCACCGGGCTTGCCATCTCCGTTATTGTGGGGAGACGAATCCGTGGTGGCCGAGCGATTCGGCCCGCGAGCGCGTGTGGAGACGACGAAACGCGAACTAATATTCGACTTCCCGTATAGCCCGGCGGAGACGGCGGCGTTCTTCAAGAAATATCTGGGGCCCACGCAAATGGCGTTC
>JBOGNJ010000052.1:0-2332 GCA_050746905.1 Candidatus Acidiferrales bacterium | reverse complement strand
CGGACCATTCCCGCTCGAATATCCCCACGACTTCTTCGAACGGCACGCGCCGCTCCTTGCGTATCTCGCGCACGAATTCGCGAATCGTCAGGTGCATCACGCTGCCGAAAGTCATCGCCGCCTGCGGGCCCCCGCGAATACCCCACACTTGTTGCAGCAAATATTTCATCGGGCAGCTTTTGTACGTCTCAATCGCCGAAGCGCTCAGTTGCAGCGGTTCTCCCAGGGGCGGGTGGAATGACTTGGCCCACAGCGCAATCCGCGAATACGCGCGCGAGTTCTCTGGAATCGCGGGAAAAAGTTGCGGCAGCCGCGGGTCGGCCGGTAGAGATCCAACCGTCTCGTCTTCCCTCGGGACGTTCACCTTTGGCGTCAACTGTTCCGCCTGCGCCGCTTTCAATTTCGGATCTTCGAGAATGTCCTCCAAAAACGGCGACCATTTTTTCCGGTTGTTGACGATGGTCGAAAGCGTCAGCGATTTTCGCGCGCGCGTCATCGCCACGTAGAACAGCCGCCGCTCCTCTTGAATCCGGAATTCCCCTTTCGGCTGCTCCTCTTTCATCAGTGCGGCAGGGAACTCCAGCACCGGCGCTTGCGGACGCGCCGGAAATTCGCCATCGGAAACCGTCAGCACGAACACGTGATCGAATTCCAGCCCTTTCGCCGCGTGCACCGTCAAGAGCTGCACTGCGTCGTCCGCCGGCTCCTCCGTCTGCGCAATTTCCCCGCCTGCTTGCAGAAAGAAATCGAAATATTCGATGAACGCGCTCAGCGATTTATCTTCGCTCTTCTTTTCCCAATCCGCCAAGAACGCCGCCAGTCGCTCCAAATTCAACCGGTCCGCATCCGAAGGCAGCGGCGAAAGTCCCAATCCTCCGACCAGAGTGTCAAACACCGTCCGTGCGCTCACTCGCGCCGCCAGTTGACGCAGCCGTCTCAAAAACGTCACCAACTCCCCGGCTTTCAACTGCGGATGAAAAGAAAACTCCTGCTGCGGCGCTTCCAGCACGTCTGCAATGGATTGGTTTCGCCGCGTTTTTTCCGCCAGACGCACCAAATCGCGCGGCTCGAATCCCCAATACGGCGCGGCCACCACGCGCGACATAGCCACGTTGTCCGAACGAATCACGATCAGCCGCAAATACGCCAGCAAATCGCGCACCAGCGTGTTCGAGAGCACCGAAAGCCCGCGAATCACAAATGGAATTCTCTTGCGTCGCAGCACGTCGACAATGCGCGTTCGGTGCGAGTGTTTGCGATAGAGCACCGCGCAACTTCGCCACGGCCGTCCCGCCGCGTGCAGCCGTTCAATTTCGCTGACGATCCAGTGCGCTTCTTCTTCCGGCGTCCCGAATTCCACGATGCGAATTTTTTCGCCCGTTGCGTTCTCGGTCACCAGACTGCGGTGCGGCAAAAACTCCGGATGCTCGTTGTGCTGAATCACTTGGCTTGCCACTCCCAGGATTCGCTTTGTCGACCGGTAATTCCGCGTCAGCGATTTCAACGGCATGCCGCCACCCGCATCCTTGATCGCGCCGCAAAATCGGTCGAAGAAAATCGTGAAACTGCCGAACGACGCGCCGCGAAACCGGTAAATCGCCTGATTGTCGTCGCCGACCGCCACAATGTTCCGTGCATTGCCCGCCAGCAAACAGAGCAATTCGAGCTGCGCGATATTCGTATCCTGAAATTCGTCAACCAAAATGTAGCGGTATTGCTCGCGCAGCCGCACCAGTCGCTCCGGATCGTTGCGCAGCAGCTCCACCGCGCGCAGCAATTGGCCTCCGAAAGTGATCAAGTTCCGCTCGCGCTGCAAGCGTTCGCTGATGCGGTACGCGCGCGCCACTTCTTCCAGTCGCGCCAGATTCTCTTCTTCCGCCGCGCGCACTTCCGGATCCAGCAGCCCTTTTCGCACTTCAAATTCCGCTCGCAAGCCGTCCACGTAGCCCTGATAATCCTCCGCCGTCACAAGCTCATCCTGGCAGCGCGAAAAAAATCTCTCGAAGTCGCTCAAGAACTCGCCCGGCTCCGCCAGCCGCGTAAAATGCTTCAGCGCCAGCTCGCGGATATTCCGCCGCAATAAAATCCAGTGCTCCACCGGCTCGATCACCTGCAGCGCCGCATTGGAATCGAGCAGAATCTTGTCCATGCAGAATTTGTGAAACGTGCTCAGCCACACGCCCTCGCCTCGCTCGCCCGCCGCCTTCGTCACCCGCGATTTCATTTCGTTTGCGGCTTTGTCGGTGAACGTCAGCCCCAGAATATTTTCACCCGCAAGTTCCGGATTCGTTTCGAGCAGCCGGCAAATCCGCCGCGTTATCACGCGCGTCTT
>JBOGNJ010000051.1:0-4887 GCA_050746905.1 Candidatus Acidiferrales bacterium | reverse complement strand
CGGATGGATGGCAGGCGTATTCGTCCGGGGAGATGCTGCGACGGATTGCGGGACTGTCAAAAGCGTTGGTGGCGCTGGGCGTGAAAGCGGGAGACCATGTGGGAATTTTTGCGCCGAATTCGCCGGAGTGGCACGTGGCGGATTTGGCGATTCTGGGATTGGGCGCGGTGGATGTGCCGATTTACTACAACGAATCGCCGGAGCGGCTCGAATATATTTGGAATGACGCGGGCGTAAAAGTGGCGTTCGTTTCGGGAGAAGCGCAGGCGCGGAAGGTGGGGGGCTCTCGCGCGAGAATTCCGACGCTGGAGAAAATTATTGGCGTGGATGCGCCGGAGGAATTGCGCGGGGAGTTTCTGGATTACGCGACGCTCATTGCGTCGGCGAATGAAACCGATATCGCGGACTACCGGCACGGCGCCGCAAATGTGAAGCCCGAGCAACTCGCGACATTGATTTATACGTCGGGAACGACGGGTGAGCCGAAGGGCGTGATGCTGACGCATGCGAATCTGACGTCGAACGCGATCGACGCGACTTCGCAAATCGGATATTTGCCGGGCGATGTGGAACTTTCATTCTTGCCGCTGTCGCACGTCTACGAACGGATATTCGATTACACGGCGCTGTTCCACGGCGTCACGATTGCGTATCTGGAGAGAATCGAGGATGCGGCGAAGGCGTTGCTGGAAGTGCGTCCGACGATTGCCGCTGCCGTGCCGCGGGTGTTTGAGAAGACGTACGCGAATATCGTGGAGAAGGGCCATCAGGAAACGGGGCTGAAGCGGAAAATATTCGATTGGGCATTGCGCACGGCGGAGGAAGCGGTGCCGTGGCGCGCGTATGCGAAAGATGTGCCGGCAGGAGTGAAATTGCGCTGGGCGATTGCCGACCGGCTGGTGTATTCGAAAATTCGCGCGGGGATTGGCGGACGCATGCGAGTGTTTTATTCCGGCGGGGCGCCGCTGGCGGTTGAGTTGGCGGAGTTTTTCTGGTCGGTGGGCGTGCCGATCTATCAAGGCTATGGGTTAACGGAATCGTCGCCGGTGATTTCGACGAATGCACCGGGCGAAAATAAAGTGGGTACGGTGGGGCGGCCGATTCGCAACTGTGAAGTGAAGATTGCGGAGGATGGCGAAATTCTGGCGCGCGGGCCGAACGTCATGCAGGGCTACTACCGCAAACCGGAAGCGACCCGGGAGGCGCTGACGGAGGATGGTTGGTTGCGGACGGGAGATATTGGGCACCTGGACGAGGATGGCTACCTGGTGATTACGGATCGCAAGAAGGAATTGCTGAAGACGGCGGCGGGGAAGTTTGTGGCGCCGGCGCCGATTGAGATCAAGTTGAGGACGAGTCCGTACATTGCGAATGCGATGGTGGTGGGAGACAGGAGAAAATTTGTTTCGGCGTTAATTGTGCCGAACGCGGGAGCGATCTCGGCGAAGGCGCGCGCGGAGGGAATTGATTTGACGGGGAAGGATCTTTGTGCGGATTCCTGGGTGCGGCAACTGATTGGCAGTGAAATCGAAAGGTTGACGGAGAGTCTGGCGCAGTATGAGAAGCCGAAGAGATTCGCGTTGATCGAAAGGGAGTTTTCGGTTCCCGGGGGCGAATTGACGCACGCGCTGAAACTCAAGCGGCGAGTCGTGTTGCAGCTATACGGCGATGTGATTGAGCAGTTGTATGCGGATGTGGAGGAGCCCAGGCCGCAGACGAGGGCGTGAGAGAGGCAAGAGCCGAAAATCGAAACTCGAGAGTCGAAACTCGAGAAGGCAGAGCCGCTGCACATTCGCGCGGCGCGGGCCGACAATAGTCGGCCCCTACGAAAGCAAAGACCGAAAGAGAAGCGAGAGGCGAGAGGCAAAGTAAGAAGCAAGAAACAGGAGTCAACCGAGCGGGGGTACTCGGAAGCGAAAACCCCCACCCTTCGGACAAGACGCTCCCTTCCTTCGTCAGGGTAAACAGGATGGGCACCCGAAAAAGGCGAAAAGCGAGGGGCCGAAAACGAAAAGCAACCAGCAAAGCAAAGCAAAAAGCGCACAGGCTGAAGCGTGTGCCACTGTAGGCGGGGGGATTTAGCGCGTTTCGGTGGGCGCTGGTAGAATGGTGGTAGGGAGCTAAGCCATGGAAGACCAACTTGTGATTGCGGGGCGGGCGTTTCGTTCGCGGCTGATTGTGGGAACAGGAAAATACCGATCGCTGCCGGAGATGGCGCGGGCGCACGAAGCGTCTGGCGCGGAGATGGTGACGGTGGCGGTGCGGCGTGTGAATCTAACGGACCGGACGAAGGAATCGCTGCTCGATTATATTGATCGCACGAAGATGTTCATTTTGCCGAACACGGCGGGATGCTATTCAGCGGATGAGGCGATTCGGACGGCGCGGCTGGGGCGAGAAGCGGGATTATCGGAATGGGTGAAGCTGGAAGTGATTGGCGACGAGCAGACGCTGTTTCCGGAAACGGAGGAATTGATTTGCGCGACGAAGACGCTGGTGAAAGAAGGGTTCATCGTGCTGCCGTACACGAACGACGATTTGATAGTGGCGCGGAAGCTGGTGGATGCAGGAGCGGCGGCGGTGATGCCGTTGGGCGCGCCGATTGGGTCGGGGATGGGAATTCAGAATTTGGCGAATCTGCGAATTTTGCGCGAACGAATTACAGAGGTACCGTTGATTATCGATGCGGGAGTGGGGACGGCTTCGGACGCGGCGATTGCGATGGAACTTGGCGCGGATGGCGTGTTGATGAACACGGCGATTGCGGGCGCGCAGGATGCCGTGCTGATGGCGGAAGCGATGCGCGCGGCGGTCGAGGCGGGGCGCAAGGCATTTCTTGCGGGGCGGATCGCGAAGAAGCTTTATGCGACGGCGTCGAGCCCGGTGGCGGGCGTGGTGCGATAGGGCGAGGATCCCGAAGCAAGCTTTGAATTTCTCCGCACGAATCTCATAAAACTTGATTTGCGCAGTATCCTCAGCGATGCTTCTTCGCGGTGGGCCTGCCGGTAAAACAACGAATCGCTTACATTGACTGGATGCGCGGGCTGGCGTGCGTGCTGATGTTTCAGACGCATTGCTACGACTCGTGGTTAAACCCGGCGGCGCGGAAGAGCAGTTTTTTTGGATGGTCGCAACTCGGCGGGACTTTACCCGCTCCTCTGTTTCTTTTTCTTGCGGGAATTTCATTTGCGTTGGTGACGGACCGAATGCGGCAGAAGGGCGCGTCGGCGAACGAAATCGCGGCGAAGACGATTCGGCGCGGCGCGGAGATCCTTGGGCTTGGGTTGCTGTTTCGCGTGCAGGAATTTGCGCTGGGCTATCCGTGGTCGCCGTGGACGGATCTGCTGCGCGTCGACATTCTGAACACGATTGGCGCTTCGATCATGCTGATGGGGATTGTGTGCCGGTTGGCGCGACGGCGGCCGACGAACGGGGTTCTCGCAGCGGCGGTGGCGGCAGGAATTGCGTTGGCTACTCCGCCGCTGTGGACAACGTGGCAGCCGCGATGGCTGCCGTGGCCCATCGAGTCGTACATTAACGGCGTTCACAATTTGGGAACGCCGCAGCACTGGCTCTTCCCGATTTTTCCGTGGGCGGCGTTTGCATTTGCGGGACTGGCCGCGGGGTTTTTCTTGCTCGGCGATTGGACACGCGCGCGTCAGACGCAGGCGATTTTTGTTTTGGGCGGCGCAGGCGCGATTCTCGGAGCGCTTGGCGTGTGGTTCGATTCGCTGCCGGTGCATATGTATGAGGTTTATGATTTCTGGCACACGAGTCCTAACTTTCTGCTGATTCGCGTTGGCGTGTTAATGGTGATTGTGCCGCTGGTTTACACCTGGTGCCGCTGGGGCGCAGCGCAGTGGGGCTTTAGTCCGATTATCAAGATGGGGCAGGCGTCGCTGCTCGTTTACTGGGTGCATATCGAATTTGTTTATGGGCGGTTTTCGATTTTGACGAAACGCGGGGAGAGTATTGCGATGGCTTCGCTGGGATTGTTGATCATTTTTGCGGCGATGACGCTGCTGGCGACGGCGCGGATTTATACGAAGGGGAGGGGCGGGGAAATTATGGCGAGATTTTGGGGGAGGAAGACGGCTGTGGAGAGTCGATAGTTTATGGTTGAAAGTCGAAAAGGTCGAAACTCGAAAGAGAAAGCAAAACCCCCACCCTTCGCATACGACGCGAAGGATGGGGCACCCGCAAGAAGGCTGAAGATCGAGAAGCGAGACGCGAAGTGGAAATTAGAAAAGCGAAGCGCACAGGCTAAAGCCTGTGCCACCAGGGCTGAAACGCCGGCGCCAGTCGGGCTTCAATTTTTGGGAGTTGGGGGCGGAGCTGCAGGTTGGGATGCGTGACCGCTCGGGGAATCGGGGAGTTGGAAAATCATTTCGCCGGGGCGGGCGAGGCCCATGCGGTCGCGGGCGATTTTTTCGATGGCGGCGGGATCGGTTTTGAGACCGTGGATCCGCTGCTGAAGTTCCTGATTTTCCTGGTCGAGCTGCTGGATTTGCGCCTGCACGGCTTGAATCTGAATTTTTGAGCGGCGCATGGCGACGAGGCCGTGCGTGCCGAAAACGTCCTGGAGGAGCAGCAAGAAAAACGCGAGCGCAAAGAAGTAGCGGACGTTGCGGCGAAAGAAAGATTGCGACTGGTCGTCAATCTGGCCGTCAATTGGATCGTCAATATTGTTTTCGATGCGATGGTTCAGGCCGTTATCCACTTGCGCGCCTCCTCGGCGATTTGGTTCGATCTTGCCGGCGTTTCCGCTTCGGCATAAACGCGAACGAGCGGCTCGGTTCCAGACGGGCGCATTAAAACCCAGGACTCGTCGTCCAGAAGCAGTTGCAATCCATCGATGCGATCCGTGTGCTTCACGCGCTTGCCCGC
>JBOGNJ010000050.1:0-1381 GCA_050746905.1 Candidatus Acidiferrales bacterium | reverse complement strand
GGGCATCGGGCGCGTTTGGCCGACCCGAACTTCCTGGATTTTCGCGCGCAGAATCACACGTTGAACGCACTCGCCCAGTTTAACTGGGGTCCGGACTCCATTTCCGGCGGCAGCGAACCCGCGCGCGCGAATATCGCCGTCGTCTCTCAGGATTTTTTCAAAGTGCTCGGCGTCGAGCCTTTTCGCGGGCGCGCGTTTGCTCCCGATGAACAGGTATTGCACGGCGCGCCCGCCATGATCGTGAGTTATGGTTATTGGCGGCAATTTCTTGGGAGCGCGGATGATCTCTCGCACGTCCGATTGACGATGGAAGGAACAGTTTATCCGGTGATTGGCGTGATGCCGCAAGGCTTCAATTTTCCCCCGAGCGTCTCCGTTTGGGTTTCGCGCGAACAACTGTGGCCATGGCAACCCAGCCGCACCTCGCACAACGGAGAAGGCATCGGGCGTCTTCGCGACGGCGTGACCATCGAGCAGGCACGGGCCGATTTGGACACCATTGCGCGGCGCATTCGCACCGAGTACGGCAAGAAAGTTGACCTGACCGACGCGGCGGTGGTTCCGCTGGCAGATACGCTGGTCGGGAATGTCCGCGCAACGCTTCTCACTCTGTTCGGCGGCGTCATTCTGCTGTTTCTGGTTGCCTGCGCCAACGTGGCCGGGCTTCTGCTGGCGCGGACAGCGGCGCGCCGCAAGGAATTCGCGGTGCGCATGGCGCTGGGTGCCGGGCGCGGAAGAATCATTCAACAGTTTCTCACGGAATCATTTGTGCTGGCGTTCGTTGGCGGCGGACTCGGTATCTTGCTCGCGATTTGGTCCGTCAGCATTTTGCCGGCGATTCTTCCGGCGGATTTGCCGCGACAACAGGGCATTGCCGTCAATGCGCCGGTTCTTGCATTCACGCTCGCTGCGACCGTCGCCGTGGCTCTGGGCCTTGGGCTGTTTGCGGCCTGGCGCGCCGAAGGAGGAGATCTCAACCAGGCGCTAAGCGCGGGCTCACGCAGCTATAGCAGCGGCGGCCAGAAAGCTCGCGGCGCCCTGGTGATTGCGGAGATTGCCGCGACACTGGTGATGCTGATATGTGCGGGGCTTTTGGGGCGAAGCTTTCTGCGGTTGATTTCCGTTAGCTCGGGCCTGAGCGGGCAGCACCTGATACTCCTCACCTTCTCGCCTCCAGTGGGGCTGACTTACGAAGCATCATTTCGTCCAGTCCATCTCGTGGACGACATTCTTTCGCGCCTGCGTGCTGTTCCAGGCGTTCAGTCAGCGGGATTTACGGGCGGCCTCCCCATTGCCAGCGAATTCTCCGACGGCGGATTCCTGATTCTCAACGGCCAGCCCGCGCCCAGGAATTTCGATGAGATGAACCGCTTCTTTGATC
>JBOGNJ010000049.1:0-36266 GCA_050746905.1 Candidatus Acidiferrales bacterium | reverse complement strand
GCTTCCACCTCCGCGATTTTCTTGCTTGGTTTCACCAGCGCGCAAGCGGTGAGAAATCCGGCAAGCTCGTCGCAGGCAAACAATGTGCGGTCGAGAGCCGATTCGCGCTTCACTCCTGTGTAATCCGCGTGCGCGAGAATGGCGTGAATCATTTCTTCCGGGTAGCCGCGCTCGCGAAGGATTCTAGTCCCTTCGGCAGGATGCTCCTTGTCCGCGTGATGTTCCGCATTCGGCCATCGTTCATAGTCGAAATCGTGCAGCAACGCCGCCTGCCCCCACAATTCCTCGTCCGCTCCCTGTTTGCGGGCATAGGCGCGCACACACGCCTCCACGGCCAGCGCGTGTTTGCGCAAATTCTCGTTTTGCGTGTATTCGCAAAGCAATTTCCAGGCTTCTTCGCGGCTCGGCAAGTTCGGCACGGTAAATATTCCTCCTCGAAAAGATGTCTAGCCTATCAAAAGTAACCGCATTCGGCGACTCGCGCGCTTATTATTCGAGAGATTGATTTTGCGACAACGCCAGGGCTAAAATCGAGCGCGGACTGAAAATCGCAAAAAAGGGCTTGACTCCAGATGGGTCGGCAGAGAGAATGTCGCTCGCGCCGGTTTCTGCCTTCCCTTTTGTGACCCGTTTCTTCTCTCCGCACTGCCGGAAAAGTCTGCGAGGAACAGTTGGGTGAAAAGAAAGTAGAGGAAGCCGGTTCAGACATGGACCGGGAAGTGGTTCGTTGCAATGTCTGCGGACTTGTGCAATATCGCACACGTACGGACAATTGCCGGCGTTGCGTGCGCCTGTTGCCTTCGAAGGTGACGTTTGTGATTCCGACGCCTTCGGCGCAGGACTTGCCCGGTGACGACCGGCAGTTGCTCGAAGACTGGCCCAACCGCGAAACCGTGGAAAACATCGGTCAGCGGATTCGCCAGTTGCGCGAGTCGCGTGGCATGACGCAGAGCCAGCTTCAGGCTCGTTCGCGCGTGTCGCGTTCTTATCTTTCGCGTATCGAGAGCGGGCAAATGACGCCCAGCCTCGGCACGCTCGAGAAGATCGCCGAAGCGCTCGGAGTCGGGCTGAATCGCTTTTTTGTGCCCGAATCGACGGGACAAACGCTGCTCGAGGATCCGTTTATCCAGGGATTGCGGCCGTTTCTGCGCCAGCTCGACTGGGCGCAGTGGCAATCCATCCTCAAGCGTTTGCAGGCGATCAGCGACCACGTCAGCAACAGTCCCATAATGCGGGCGCCGGTGCAGCCGATGCCGCAGCCAATGCAGCAATCGAAGCTGTCGCAATTGTCGTCGCGGCGGCACGGGCCGCCAATGGCTGCGGCTCATCGATAACGGATTTCGCAGAAGTTTACTTTCAAGAGGGCGCCGGGCAGCACGCTCGGCGCTTCGAGCCTTTCATTTCCCTTTTCTGAACAATTCTTCCCAATTCTGATTCGTGCTTATCAAATCGGGCCGCGCCGTTCTTTTCCTAACGATTGAGCCCGAAATGCGTGGGCGCGAGCATCGTAACAATCCACACGACGAAGACGGCGACGAGCAAAACGCCCAGCACGATTAAGCGCTTGCTGGGGCCGTTGCTATCCTGCTGGGATTGGGGCCGGGAAGGTCCGGGCATCGTTCAAGCCTCCGTGCGCGTCTGAAATCAAGCAACCATGGCCCGGGCCAATTGTTCCGAGTGTACCGCGAGGCTCTCAGGAAAAGCGCACTTTCGCGTCCGGGCGTTTATAAAGGTGAACACTGTCGATGAAGCGCACCTGGCGGTCGTCATACGTGAGCACGAGCGAGTGCGTGCGGATGCCTTCGCCGAAGAATCGTACGCCGTTGAGGATGCTTCCTCCGGTCACGCCCGTGCATGCGAAGATGATTTTCTTTCCGGGGGCGAGTTCGTCCGTCTTGTAAATTCGCTTTGCATCTTTCACGCCCATTTTGGCCAGGCGCGCCTCATCTTCCGGTTTAGAGACGACCAACCGCGCCGTGATTTCGCCATTCAAACACTTCAACGCCGCGGCAGTGAGCACGCCTTCCGGCGCGCCACCGGTTCCCATGACTGCATGGACGCCGGAGCCCAAAACGGCAGCGGCGATTCCAGCCGAAAGGTCGCCATCGCCAATCAGGCGAATGCGCGCGCCGGCCTTGCGAATTTCGCTGATGAGGGTTTCATGCCGGGGACGATCAAGCACGATCACAACCAGGTCTTCAATACGGCGATCGAGCCGCTGTGCGACGGCCTGCAAATTGTCTTTCACCGGCGCGTCGAGTTCGACGGCTCCCTTGCAGGTGGGTCCCACGATGATTTTTTCCATGTACAGATCGGGCGCGTGCAGCAAGCCGCCTTTTTCGCTGGCGGCGAGAACGGTGATGGCGTTGGGCTCGCCTGTGGCGCATAAATTGGTGCCTTCGAGAGGATCGACGGCAATGTCCACCGCCGGATAGCTGTCTTTGTGCCTGGTCGCCATGCCGACTTTCTCGCCGATATAAAGCATCGGCGCTTTGTCGCGTTCGCCTTCGCCAATCACGATGGTGCCGTCCATGCCAACGGTATCCATTTCGCGGCGCATGGCTTCGACCGCGACGGCGTCGGCCTTGTGGCGGTCGCCAAGACCCATCGTGTGCGCCGAAGCGATGGCGGCCTGTTCGACGACGCGCAGGAATTCCAGGCTGAGTTTGTCTTCCATGGTTGCTCCTGTGTGTTCGCGAGAATCTTTCATCGGACCGGCAGGATCTTGGCATTCACTAAAAATGGATCTTGAAATTCGGTCTGCTCGCCGGCTTTTTTGCCTTTCACAGGTAACAAACGCGCCGCCAGCGGTTTGTGCCATTTGTAAGCGAGGCTTGCGACATCTTTCAGGATAGGCTCGATTTGCGCTTCGGTCGTGTCGCCGGGCATGGGAATGACGTCGAGGCCCGTGGCGCAGACGGAGGAATCGAGCAGCAGGGAATTGAGCGAGAGGCGGCCCTCACTCCACCGGCGCGCGATTACGGAGTCCTCGAGGACCGGCAGCATCAACCCCGAATATCCCGTGCGCGTTACGCGAATATTTTTCAGCGCGCGCGTGATGATGGCGACGGCGGCCATAGTCCCATTTGAACCGAGTGGTTCATGTGTGAAATTTTCTATGGCGCCGCCGATGGAGATTTCCTTTAGCGGAGCGGGCGAGAGGTCGATTCCAGTGTATTTCCAGCCCGTTTCTTGCGCGGCGCGTTTGGCGACGGCTTCGATCTGTCGCGCCCACGTGCCGAGAGAATCTTCTATGGCTTTCTGCGCCTTTTGGGGATCGGTGGTTGAAGCGAGAGCCGTTGCGACGACGTTTGCGGATTGGAGGCCAATGGCGAATGTGTGATTACCGTTGACCTGATACGACGCGGGATAAAATGGAGTGTTCGGCGGGATCATCGCAATAGCGGCGAAACGGAAATTACCCAGGCCGTTCGGACTATTCTGGGCGAGATAATGAATCACGGCCGCGGCAGACGGAATGGCGCTCCAGTGAATGCCGTCGTCGCCGGCAATTATGACGACGCCTTCGAGGATTTTTGTTGTGGCGATAATTTTTGCGAGCAGGAGGGCTTCGTGAGCGTCGTTGCTTGCGTGTCCCGTCGCTCTTTCGCTTGCCGGGAAATTCGCGGGGCCGATGGCGGCGTCGAAGCCGTCTTTTTCGGCAAGGGCGTCGTATTTCTTAAAAAATGCCAGCGCTTGCTCGTCGGAAAGATTTCGCGTGTATTCGGGAAAGGGTTGCGTGGTGATGCGCAGCGTTTGGACTTCGAAGCCGGCCTTTTCGTACGCGGCCTTGATCTTTTTCAGATTAGCCAAGGTCTCAGCGATTTGCGTTTCGTAACGCGCTCGGTCGAGCGCAATGAAAGCGGTGATGGCGCGCACTTTGGGGCGATTGTCATCCGTCGAAGCCGCCGCGCGCGCTGGCAACGAAAAGGTCAGAACCATCGCGGTAGCGAGTAGGCACACGCAAAACAGTGAAGAATATTTTCTCATTCGAACGCCGCGATTCCGGTGATGCGTTCACCAATAATTAATTTGTGCACGTCGTGCGTGCCTTCGTAAGTGGAGACGGATTCGAGATTGGTCATGTGGCGCATGATGCAGTAATCGTCGACGATGCCGTTGGCGCCAAGAATCCCGCGGGCCATGCGCGCGGTTTCGAGGGCCATCCAAACGTTATTCATTTTCATCATGGAAATGTGCGAGGGATGCACGCGCTCTTTGTCTTTCAGGCGGCCAACCTGGAGCGCGAGGAATTGCGCCTTGGTGATTTCGGTGATCATCCAGACGAGTTTTTCCTGCACGAGCTGGTGCGATGCAATGGGCTTGTTGCCGAATTGCTTGCGTTCTTTTGCGTAACGCAGCGCCGTGTCATAACAAGCCATGGCCGCGCCGATGGCTCCCCATCCGATTCCGTAGCGCGCCTGATTGAGGCACGACAGCGGGCCACGAAGGCCTTCGACGCTTGGGAGCACGTTTTCCGCGGGGATTTTGCAATCGCTCATCGCAAGTCCCGAAGTCACCGAAGCGCGCAGCGACCATTTGCCGTGAACGTCCCAGGCCTTGAATCCCGGCGTTCCTTTTTCGACGAGGAAACCGCGAATTTTGTCGTCTTCACATTTTGCCCACACGACAGCGACGTCGGCGAGCGAGCCGTTGGTGATCCACATTTTTTCGCCGTTCAAAATGTAGATTCCGCCTTTACGGACCGCGCGCGCGAGCATACCGCCGGGATTGGAACCGAATTGCGGCTCGGTCAAACCAAAGCAGCCGATGGCTTTGCCGGAAGCAAGTTGCGGAAGCCACTTCTCTTTTTGCGCGTCGGAGCCAAACGCATAAATCGGGTACATCACCAGCGCCGATTGCACGGACGCGAAGCTGCGCAGGCCGGAATCGCCGCGCTCGAGTTCCTGCATCACCAAGCCGTATTCCACATTCGACATGCCCGCGCAGCCGTAGCCTTTCAAGTTTGCGCCGAAGAAGCCAAGCTCGGCGATTTGCGGCAACAATTGCATCGGGAATTTTGCGTCGCGATTGTATTGCTCGATGATCGGCAGCACTTGCTCATCGACAAATTTGCGCGCGGTCTGGCGCGCGAGTTTTTCCTCGTCGGTCAGCAGGGAATCGAAGTCGAGATAATCGACCCCGGAAAACGCAGGCATGCGAAATCTCCTTTAGTAACGAAACGGATATTCAAGAAGGCGGATAAGAATAGCATTCCTGACGTGAGAGCGAAATGCCGGTCACAGGGCGACATGGCCGCGATCGCAAGACTGTTATTTGTACCGATTAGAATGTGAGGTCAACCTTTGTTTTCAGTAAGTTACAACAAATTCTAATAAGTTGGTGTACCGATTAGAATTTGCGCGAAAAGGCAGTCCTCAATAATGTGTTCGTCGTCCTTTCGGCGCTCGCTAATCCGGCGTTTCTTTTTAGAAGATAAACTAGCACGGCGGCGGGAGTTTGTGCAGAGGTAGTGGCTGTAAATCGGACGCCGCGTTGCTGCCAAAGGCCTTCGCGGGCGAGTTGTTTCAGTTGGAAACTGAGAATTTTTCTGCGATCTGGGCTGGTTGACGAGGTAGAAAAGGGATGCGATAATCGCTGACTCTGCGGTGCGTTAAACGTGTGTCTTGGGGCGGCGACGAGCCGTCGAACGAAGAAAATCCAGGGAGGCAAGTCAGACAGTTGCGATAGTGTGTGATGGCGATCCTGCAACAGCTCGGCTGGTTATTCCTCAAGTCCGTACCGACCATTATTCTTTTCCTTTTGTTTTATTGGTTTATGCGCGCGAATTTTTTCAAGCCGCTGGAGCGCACGCTGGCCGAGCGCGCCGCGCGTATCACGAAGGCGCGCGCGGAAGCCGAGGCCGTCCAGGCCGCGGCGAAAGAAAAAGTACATACCTATGAGGATGCGCTGAAAAAAGCGCGCGTGGGTGTGTTTACCGAACAGGAAGCGGCGCGGCAGGCGGCGCTCGATGAACGCGCGAAGCTGTTGAGCGGCGTGCGTAAATTGGAGCAGGAGTCTGTACGCAAGGAAAAGGAGCGGATCGCGCGGGAGTTCGATGCGGCGAGGGTGCAACTGGAAGGCGAAAGCACAAACCTGGCGATGCGAATCGCGAAAATGATTTTGGAGCGTCCGAATGCGCCGCTGCGAGGCACGCGATAATGCGCGCCATGCCGCGTGAAATGATATTTGCGGCGTCACGGCGCGTCGTGCGCGTGGCCGGTTCGATAGTTGCGGTGCTGTTTGCGTTGGCGCTGTGCGCGGCGCCCGTGCTGGCCGCGACGAATCCAGAAGAAGCAGCTGGGACCACTACGGGCTGGGTTTATCGCTGGATCAACTTTGGAATTTTTGTCGCGGTGCTGGTGTGGGTGTTTGCCAGGAAAACGCCGCCGTTTTTTCGCGCGCGCCAGGAAGCGATCGCAGCCGCGATAGCGGAAAGCGCGCGGGCACGCGAAGAGGCGGAGCGTCAGCAACACGAAGCAGAAACGAAAATGGCGACGCTCGACGCGACCGTCGCGGAGTTGCGCGCACGCGCGAAACGCGAGAGCGCGGCCGAGACTGAGCGCATTCGCGCATTGGCGAAGGAAGACGCGAAACGAATCGAGTTGGCCGGGCAACTGGAGATTCGCGCCGCCGAGCGCGCTGCGGAAATGGAATTGAAAACAATCGCCGCGCGTGTCGCGATTGACCACGCGGAAACGCTACTCGGACAGCAGATGACGCCGCAGACAGACGCGTTGCTCTTTGGCGGATTCGTTGCTGAACTTGCCGGGAGCGCGAATTGAGCGCCCTGGCACAGCGATACGCGGCGGCGTTGGCGGATGCGGCGTTTGCGCGCAACGCTGTAGAGAACGTCAAGCGCGGGCTCGGGGAGTTTGCGGCGATATACGGGGATTCACCGGAGCTGCGGAATGTGCTGACAACTCCGGCAATCGGCCCCGGCGCGAAAAAGTCTGTGATTGGCGAGCTTGCGCAGAAAATGGGATTGGATGTGGAAGTGAAGAATTTCCTTTTCGTGCTGGTGGACCATGGGCGCACGGGAATTCTCAGCGAGATTCAGCGGGCATTTGAAACGGAAATCAACGCGCGAATGGGAATCGTGGATGCAAAGGTGAGTTCGGCGCGCGAGCTTTCGGCGGAAGAGAAGTCGCAACTGACGCAGACGCTCGAGCGGGTCACGGGAAAAAAAGTGCAGGCGCAATATCAACTGGATACTAATCTGATTGGCGGCACGACGGTGCGAATCGGCTCGACAATCTACGATGGATCGGTACGCGAGCAGCTCAACCGGCTGCGTACGCGGCTCGAAGCTCAATAGGAGCAGTGAATGGCGACAATCAAGGCTGACGAGATCACAAAAATAATTCGCGAACAGATTGAGAATTACCAGCAGGTAATGGCCGTCGAAGAAGTGGGCTCGGTAATTTCGGTGGGCGACGGCATCGCGCGCATTCATGGGCTGGACAAGTGCATGGCGGGTGAAATGCTTCAGTTTCCGCACGATGTTTTCGGGATCGCGCTGAACCTGGAAGAAGACCAAGTCGGAACGGTGCTGCTCGGCGACTACACAGAGATCAAAGAGGGCGACACGGTGCAGCGCACGAAAAAAATCATGTCCGTGCCGGTGGGCGATGCGCTGATTGGACGCGTGGTGAATCCGCTGGGACAGCCGCTCGACGACAAAGGCCCGATCGCGACAGAGAAGCGCAATCCGATCGAGCGTTTGGCGCCGGGCGTGATTGACCGCCAGCCGGTGCGCGAGCCTTTGCAAACGGGCATCAAGGCCATCGATGCGATGATTCCGATTGGGCGCGGCCAGCGCGAGTTGATCATTGGCGACCGGCAGACCGGCAAGACGGCGATTATCCTAGACACGATTATCAACCAGCGCGGCGGCGACATGATTTCGATTTATTGCGCGATTGGCCAGAAGCGGTCGACCGTGGCGCAGGTGGTGAAAACTCTGACCGACAGCGGCGCGATGGAGCACAGCATCGTGGTGGCGGCGACGGCTTCCGAGCCCGCGACGATGCAGTACATCGCGCCATTTGCGGCATGCGCTATCGGGGAATTTTTCCGCGACGCGGGCAAGCACGCGGTGTGTTTTTACGACGACCTTTCGAAACACGCGCAGGCGTACCGCGAAATTTCATTGTTGTTACGGCGCCCTCCCGGCCGCGAAGCGTATCCGGGAGACGTTTTCTTTCTGCACTCGCGGCTGCTCGAACGCGCCGCGAAACTGAGCAAGGAACTGGGTGGCGGCTCGCTTTCGGCGCTCCCGGTGATTGAAACGCAGGCGGGCGACGTCTCGGCGTATATTCCAACGAACGTGATTTCGATTACGGACGGGCAAATTTATCTGGAGTCGGATTTGTTCAACGCGGGCATTCGGCCGGCGATCAACGCTGGAATTTCCGTGAGCCGCGTCGGCGGCAATGCGCAGATCAAGGCCATGAAGCAGGTGGCGGGCACGTTGCGGCTGGACATGGCGCAATTCCGCGAGCTCGCCGCGTTTGCGCAATTCGGCTCGGAGTTGGATAAGGCGACGCAGGCGCAGCTTGGCCGCGGGCAGCGGCTCACCGAGATTCTGAAACAGGATCAATACCAGCCGCTTCCCGTTGAAAAGCAGATTTTGATCATCTACGCCGGAACGAACCGCTATATCGACGATTTGCCGATCGAGGATGTGCGACGATTCGAAAAGGAAATGTATAGCTTTGTCGAAACGAATTACAACGGTGTGCTGAAAGCGATTGCGGAGAAGAAAGCGTTCGACGACGCGCTGCGCGCGGACGTGAAAAAAGCGCTCGATGATTTCAAGGAGCGGTTTGTCCCGAGCAATAAGACCGCGGAGGCTGCCGCCGCTGCGAACTGAGCGGCGAGCGAAACCGTTCCATGCCCACCCTGCTTGATTACCGGCGCCGCATCCGGTCTGTAAAGAACACGCAGCAGATCACGCGCGCGATGAAATTCGTGGCAGCGGCGAAGCTGCGACGCGCGCAAGAAGGCGTGTTCCGCGCGCGGCCGTATGCGAAAGAGATTCGACGCGTGTTGCAATCCGCGATGCAACGCGTCTCTGAGCCGCAGCATTCTTTGCTCGAACGGAGGCCGGAGCAGCGCGTTCTTGTGCTGGTACTTACTTCGGACAAGGGCCTTGCGGGCGCATTCAACACCAACGTGCTTCGCAGAGCGGCGGAATACCTGCGGCAACTGCAAGGGAAGGACGTGCAGTCGATTGCCGTGGGACGCAAGGGCGTGGAAGCGCTACGGCGGCGGAAATGGAAACTTGCGGGCGAATATTTGAACGTTTCGACGCATGTGGAGTTTCGCCACGCGGAGGAAATCTCGGCGCGCATTGCGGAGATGTACACCAAACATGAAGTAGATGCTGTGTATGCTGTCTACAATGAGTTCAAAAGCGTGATGGTGCAGCAGCTTCGGCTTATGAAGTTGTTGCCGCTGGATCCGAACTCGTTCGCGACCGCTCCGGAAAAGAAGGCCGGTGAGTCCGAGACGAAAAAGGAATCCGCGGAGCTTCTGGAGACGGTGGATTATATTTACGAAGAGCCGCCGGAGGAAATTTTCGCGCATTTGGTGCCGCGGTACTTGGAAACGGAAATTTTTCGCATCTTGCTGGAATCCGCCGCAGCAGAACATGCGGCCCGCATGACGGCGATGGACGCGGCCACAACCAACGCGGGAGAGTTGATCACGGAATTGACTCTCGACATGAACCGGATTCGCCAGGCCAGCATCACCAAGGAAATTATTGAAATCGTAAGCGGCGCCGCGTTCGCGGCGTCGTCATAGGCAAGGGAGCTTTTCGATGGCAGAAGATTCGAAGACGGGGAAACAGACGGCAGAGAAAAAAGGCGAACACGTTGGCCACGTCGTCCAGGTTATCGGACCGGTGGTGGACGTGCAATTCGAGGAAGGCCACCTGCCGCAAATCTATAACGCGGTGCGCATCACGAGTGAAGGGTTCGATGTTCCAGAGCCGATCGACATCGTCACGGAGGTGCAGCAGCATTTGGGCGAAGGACGCGTGCGCGCGGTCGCGTTGAAGCCGACAGAGGGTGTGGTTCGTGGAATGAACGCGGTCGACACGGGAGATGGAATTTCAATTCCCGTTGGACGCGGGACACTCGGGCGCATCCTGAATGTGCTTGGCGAGCCCGTGGACAAGCTCGGCCCCGTGGAGGCGAAGGAGCACTGGGCGATTCACCGGCCGGCTCCCGCGCTGGACCAGCAATCCACGTCGCTCGAAATGTTCGAGACGGGAATTAAGGTGGTCGACCTGATTGAGCCGTACCTCAAGGGCGGGAAAATCGGATTGTTTGGCGGCGCGGGCGTGGGCAAGACCGTGCTGATCATGGAGCTGATCCACAACGTCGCGATGAAGCACGGCGGCGTGTCCGTGTTCGCCGGAGTGGGCGAGCGCACGCGCGAAGGCAACGACCTGTGGCTCGAGATGAGCGAGGGCGGCGTTATTGTGCCGGGGAATTCGGAGAAGTCGCGCGCCGCGTTGATTTACGGGCAGATGACGGAGCCGCCCGGAGCGCGTCTGCGCGTCGGGCTGACCGGTTTGACGGTGGCGGAATATTTCCGCGATGCGGAAGGGCTCGACGTGCTGCTTTTCATCGACAATATTTTCCGTTTCGTGCAGGCGGGCTCGGAAGTATCGGCGCTGCTGGGCCGCATGCCTTCCGCCGTCGGTTACCAGCCGAACTTGAACACGGAAATCGGGGAATTGCAGGAGCGCATCACCTCGACGAAGAAAGGCTCGATCACCTCGGTGCAGGCGATTTACGTTCCCGCGGACGATTACACGGATCCCGCGCCGGCCGCGACGTTTGCGCATTTGGACGCGACCACGAACTTGAGCCGCCAAGTTTCCGAGCTTGGCATTTATCCCGCCGTCGACCCGCTGGCGAGCTTTTCGCGCATTTTGGATGCGCGCATTGTCGGACAAGAACACTACGACGTGGCGCGCTCGGTGAAATCCACGCTGCAGCGCTACAAAGATTTGCAGGACATCATCGCGATTCTCGGCATCGAGGAATTGCCCGAGGAAGACAAGTTGGTGGTGGCGCGCGCGCGCAAGATTCAGAAATTCATGTCGCAGCCGATGTTCGTGGCGGCGCAATTCACGGGCCTGGAAGGGAAGTACGTGAAGGTGGAGGACACGATTCGCGGATTCAAGGAAATCGTGGAGGGGAAGCACGACGATTTGTCCGAGCAGGCGTTTTACATGGTGGGCACGATCGAAGAGGCGCGCGAAAAGGCCGAGAAGATGGCGGCGACGGCGTAGGTTTGAAAACGGAAGTGGAGAAGCGATAAGGCGACAATGCTGCCGGAAAACATCGAGCTCGACATAGTGACGCCGGAGCGGTTCGTGTTGCAGGAGACTGTGCAGTCAGTCGAATTGCCGGGCAAGGAAGGCTACATGGGAATCCTGCCGGGGCACGCGCCGCTGCTCTCTGAGCTTGGCATTGGCACGCTTTCGTATCGCAAGGGCAGCGACGTGGAATTCTTCGCGGTGATACGGGGTTTCGTGGAAGTTTTGCCAGGGCGCGTGATCGTGTTGGCTGATGCGTGCGAGCGAGCGGAGGAAATCGACGTTGCGCGCGCGCGAACGGCGCTCGATAAGGCGAAAAGCGAGATGGCGAAGAAATCCTCCGCGGATGCGGATTGGGATCACGCCAGCTTCGCGCTGAATCGCGCGCTGGCCCGCTTGCAGGCCGCTGCGAAGGGCGGCGTCGCCGGCGCTGCCGAGGAAGTCTCCCGCCATTAAGAATTGGAATCTGCCGCGAAGTTGTCATTTGATCTACACCGCACAGCGTCTCGATTGAAACCTGCACCTCTTGTAGAACATGCTTAGAAGTGGAACCAAGGGGCAGCATCATGACTTGGAGGGAATAGTTTTGCATATGTACGATTCTCGCCTAGTTGGCACTTGGCGCTCTGATTCCTGGAAGACAGCTCGCGAAATTGCAGCGCGGCGAGATATTCCGGCTTCCAAAAGAACAAGGTTACGTCAGCTATTCGGTAGGCTGGAATTGCGTTATACACGAGCCCATTGTCGCGCGCGGCTGAATGGCCAGGTTACTGTAACTCGCTATATCGTTGTTGCGAAGGATTCATCCAGCGTGGCTATAGTGAGTGTGCACCCAATCTATGGAAAGCAAGTCTCTCACATTCATTTTGAGGGCCAATACTACTGGGTGTTTCTGGGGTCTGGTCGGGTGCGAGAATACTTCAAACGCATGCGTGAACCAGACACGAAAACGGCTTAGGTATTGGGGCGCTTCGATTGAATCTGCGTCGTCAGTGGCGCATCTTTAGGAGTGGGACGAGCGGAGAGTATTTGATGGCTGTGATTACGATGTATTGCACGCGGTGGTGCGGCGATTGCTGGAGGACGAAGCTCTTCCTGAAAGAGCGCGGAATCGAATTTCGCGAAGTGGATATCGATAAGTCGCCCGAGGCTGAAGCGCTGGTCCTGCGCGTCAATGATGGCCGGCGCAAAGTGCCCACGCTGGAAGTGGACGGACGTTATTTCGCCAACAGTCCGTTTGATCCTTACACGCTCGCCGAGGAATTAAAAATCCCTCTGAATTCTTGATTGGTTAGCCGAGCCGCGGACGCCACAAGCCGCAGAGTCTCTGGAATGCGGGACTCTGCGCTACCTGCTACGGTGCCGCGATACCGCGGGTGTAGACGATTGCGACTTTTAGCTCCGGAGTGAGCAGGACGAGGTCGGCGTCGGCGCCCACGGCGAGGACGCCTTTTTTTTTCTCCAAGCCGACGCGGCGCGCTGGATTGAAAGTAGCCATGCGGACGGTTTCGATCAGCGGCACTCCGAGGCGCACCATGTGCTGCAACCCGCGGTCGAGCGTAAGCGTGCTGCCTGCGAGCTTGCCTTCGCGATTGCGGCACACGCCGCCCACAACGGTCACGTCGAACGTCCCCAAACGGTAGCTACCGTCGCGCATGCCCGTGGCGGCCGTGCCGTCGCTGACCAGGATGACAAGGTCGGGACCCTTGGCCGCCAGCAGCAAGCGAATCGCGGGATCGTCCACGTGGACGCCGTCGGCGATGATTTCGGCGGTGACGGAATCGTCGGTGAGCACCGCGCCGAGCACTCCTGTTTCGCGATGCGAAAAGGGACGCATGGCGTTGAAGACGTGGACCGCGTGGCGCGCGCCGCAGAAAATCGCGTTGTGAGCTTGCTCGTAGGTGGCATCCGTGTGGCCGAGCGCAACCACAATACCGCGCGCGTAGCCGTGTTCGACCAAGCCGAGCGCGCCGGGAATCTCCGGGGCGAGAGTAAGAATGCGCACGTTACCGCCTGCAGCTTCGAGGTAGCGATCGAGCAGCGGGATGGAAGGCTTGGCGATGGCGCCGGGCGGATGAACACCGCGCCGCGTTAAGCTGATGAATGGTCCTTCGAGATGAATGCCGACGATTTCGGCGGTCGGCGCGGCCGGTTCATCCTGATTCGCGGGGCTTGCGATGTAACGCGCGATGTCTTCGAGGCAGCGGCGCGTTTCGTCGGGCGGCGCGGTGACGGTGGTGGCCAAGAGCGAGGTGGTCCCGTGGCGCGCGACTGTTTTCGCGACGGCACTGAGAGCTTCCTCCGTGGAAGACATCACGTCGTGGCCGCCCGCGCCGTGGATGTGAATGTCGACAAAGCCTGGAATCAGAATCATGTCGCGCGCAAGAATTTCTTTCGCACCTGTGGGCAGCTCGATTTCTTCGCGGCGCCCAACGCGCGCGATTTTTCCGTTTTCAACGACGACGGCGGCGTCGCTGATTTCCTCGTGCGGCGTAATCGCGCGTCCGGCGTGTATGAGCAGGGAAGACATAGCGCACCATCCTACTTGAAGTCACTATATGCGCGGAAAATGATAATGCGGGGTTGCAAGAATGTTACGCTCCGCTACAATCGATAGGCTCGCAATCGATCCGGAGGAGACGAATGGCAAATGACAAGCGGTTCATGGCCTGGAAGCGCCACCATAAGAAGCGGAAGTCCGCGAAGGCCAAGATGAAGCTATACGAGCAAGGAAAACTCGCGCATGACAAACTCCCTGCTCTGGCGAAGACTTTTCTGAAACGCAAGCAACGTTCCCTGGCGAAGGCGGAATAAACCTCACGGAAAAACAAAAAAGGAAGGCGTCCCTCAGGAGCGCCTCCCTTTTTGTGCCTTGCCGCCTCTCGTCGTAAATCGGGGAACGCGAGGCTTTGGTTCAGGTTAAAGTCGAATCTACTCGCCCGTTCCGGTAGACGCCGCCTGTGTGGTTGTGCCGGCAGTTTTTGGCACGCTCACGTAACCGGTGATTTTGTTCTTGCCCACCTGGTTGACAACCAGTTCCAGCGGTGTCTGATAGTCGTGCGTATAGAAGTAAATCGGCTCGTCGGCGGAGCGGTTCTTTTTCTCGAAGCGCTTGTCGTCGACGTAGAGGATGACGCTGAAGAGCTGCTTTTTCGTGTTGGTGCCGCGCAGCTCGACGTTCAGTGAGCCCACGTGCTTGCGCTGACCCTTCTTGTCCACGGTGAATTCGTAGATGTTGCGCTCGCCAGTGAGCCTGAGCTGAGCGATTTCATCGTGGTTGCGGGCGATCAGGTTTCCGAATTGGTCTCGCGCCATTTGAAGGGTCTGCTTGGTCGAGTCCAGGTCGGTCTTGACGCCGTTGACGTCGCCGCTCAACTTGTTGACGTCGTCCGAGCTCGCTTTCGTGGCGAGTTGCGTGTTCACCTGATCCTGTTGCTGCTGGAACGCGGCGAACTGCTTGGCGTCCATTTCCTTGATTTTCCTGGCCTGCGAGCGCGCGCTGGCCAGTTCGCCCTGGGTCAGTTTCAGGCGGCTGGTGATTACGGTCACTTCGCCTTGCACTTGCGCCTGGGACTCGGCGGCCTGTTGCAGACGCTGTTCGAGGACGGTCTGCGCCTGCTTGTCGGCTTGTATCTGCGCTGTAAGAGCCTGCTGATTGCTCCTGGAGGCATTCTCAGCGCTCCAGCCGATGCCGAGTGCCACCAGCGAGACAATGGCCAGCACTACCACACCAATTCCTACCCACCGGGGAGTTGAGGCCTCTTGGGCCACAACGACGTGCTCACGATCTTCGATCATCGAACGCTCCTTAGAACTCGAATTCCCCCTGCCGAATGCATAACAAGCACGGGCGTCGCCAATCTGCTCCAGCAGGGTTGTTACTGGCTATATTATTAAATCGATTGGCCTTACATGACCCTGTCCGTCTGGACAGGGATACAGCAATTCCTTTATGCCCTGCAAATTTTACATGTATCTGTTGTTTCTGCACTGAAGTCAGGGCCACCTAAGGGAATGCATACCGGCGGGATGGGAGTCGCGAAGAAATTCAGAATCCGCACCCTTTGCTAAAGACGCAAAGGATGCTGCCCCCTCACATCTTAGGTTGAGCCGCAACAGAGCGCCGCTGTTCAAGCGTGCCCGTAGCTCCAGCTACGTTTGCGAAAAACTGCCATTTGAGTGGGGCCACCCGCGGCACCCTGAAAAGCCAATTCCTAGCCTGGGCCACCCGCCTCTTGTCTCGTCATTGCGGTTTCTCCTGATTGGAGACTTGATTCTTTGTTTGCACCATCAGCCCTATGGCAAATGCCATACTCGTTTGCCAAACGAAGAATACGGAACAGATCATCCCGAGGGGACCATTTGGCGTACCGGACTGCGGTGTGAGCCACGCCTCATCAGGCCGCAGTATGCGGATGACGTGCGATAAGGCTGGGCCGAGCAATGGGCTCAGAGCCCACCCGATAACCGCAAGAATCCCGCTCGCAACCGACCACAGGAGCGCTCTCCTAGCGTGGCGATTACCCTCCGATACCAACCAAAGAACCGCGCCGACAAGCACGAATCCACCCACCAGGCCGCCAATGAACAGTGCGATTGGCGAAGGGGAAGCGACATGCCCCATAGTCGCCTCCTCCGATTCGCTCAACAGCCCGAGCCCACTTAGCATGAGTTGGGTCACGAAGCTCGCGAAGTACGCCGCGTAGAATGCGAAAGGCGAGAAAACGATCAGCGCTGCCGCCTTCATGGGGTTGGTTACAATCTTGAAAGCAGCCAAACCGCAAACTACCGCCACGCCAAAAACCACGCCCTCGAACACCGACCATCTGCTGGCGGCATCCCATGCTGTCGTGATAAAGCTGGAGAGCGCACCAAGGAACATGAGCACAATTGGGAGTCGCAGGTATCGTGCGCCCTGCGTTACAGTGGTCGCAGAGGTCGCGGCTAAATTATTCGTCATGGGTTCACGGGCTGGAACGAGGGGCTGGCCCAGGCTTTCGCATTTTCGGACGCACGGCTTTCTCCGCAATGTTGCACGACATAATACCATCGCGTCATCTAGCTCAAAGGTACGTTGTTATGGGTACCTCACGCTCGGTTTCTGAGCGTGGGGTTTTCGCCTCCAATCACGCGACTCGAAAGTCGCGCGGGCGAGGCAAGCCCCGCCCCTACGAGTGCAACCGACCCTTCGCAGAAAACGCAAAGGATGCGCCCGGCCGGTGTTGAGGTCGGCGTTCACGGTGACCCTTCGCGGAAGGCACTCAGGGCGAGTCGGGCGACGCGCAACAGGTTCCTCGTCGGATGCTGGTCGCATCCTCCTCGGAATGACAAATGGAGGAGCTGGCTGACTAGATGATGTTGTCGGCTCCTTCCTCCCAGTAAACTTGTTGCGCCAAACGACCAAGGCTCGGAAGGAAGGAGGCGAGCCGTTAGCGGGTGATCTGCATGTTCTTCAGGACCTCAATGCGGTCATCGAGCGGCGGGTGGGTGCTGAAGAGGCCTGCAAGCATCCGGCGAGCTTGAAGCGGGGCAACGATGCAAAGTGCTGCCGTTGGCGCCGAAATTTGCATGGGGATTTTCTGATTGTAAGCCTCGAGCTTCTGGAGCGCGCGAATCAGGCCGTACTGATGGCCGATCATTCGCACGCCGGAAGCGTCGGCTTGATATTCGCGCTGCCGGGAGATGCCGAGTTGCAGCAGCAGGGCGGCGATGGGCGCCAGGATCAGCATCAGGATTGCGGTGATGGCGTTGCCTTCGCCTTCACCGTCGCGCCCGCCGCCAAAGCCGCCGAAAATCATTCCCCAGCGGCCCATCTCCGCTACCCATGTGATGGCGCCGGCGAGCGTGGCGGCAATGGATGAAGTGAGGATGTCGTAGTTGCGGACGTGCGAAAGTTCGTGCGCAATCACGCCTTCGAGTTCTTCGTCGTCCATCAACTGCATCAACCCAGCCGTGACGCACACGGCCGCATGATGCGGATTGCGGCCCGTGGCAAAGGCATTGGGCGCTGCCTGCTGGCTGATGTAAAGCTTGGGCATGGGCAAGCCCGCTTTGCCGGCCAGGCTCTCCATTACGGCGTAGAGGCGCGGAGCCTGTTCGCGCGTGACGGGCTGGGCGCCCGCCGAGCGAAGCGCAATTTTGTCCGAGAAAAAGTAGGAAACGCCGTTCATCACCACGGCAATAATCAGGCCGATGGTCATGCCGCGCGGTCCGGCAATGGCGCGCCCGCCGAGTATCAGGAGCAGCGTGAGTGCGGTCAGCAAGAGCGTGGTCTTGATGGTCTTCATTTGTTCTCCGCAATAATTTGGTGCTGCCAGTCTCGTTCTATGATTCGATGCTTAGCGCGCTGCACTCGATTTGGCTTTCTCGCGTTTGAAACGCATCTCGCCAGCCTTGGCGTCGGCATCGACGAGCACTTCGTCCCCGGGCAGAATCTTGCCGTCGAGAATTTCGAGAGCCAGGGGATCTTGAATCATCCGCTGGATGGCGCGACGCAACGGCCGCGCGCCATACGCGGGATCGTAACCTTCGCGGAGCAAAAGTTCGCGCGCTGCGGGCGTCAGTTTCAGCGTCACGTGTTTGCCTTCGAGCAATTTTGACAGATGCGCCAGTTGCATGTCGACAATGTGCTGGAGATGCTCTTTGCCGAGAGGCAGGAAGAGCACGATGTCGTCGACGCGGTTCAAAAATTCCGGGCGGAACGTTTGCCGCAAAGCCTCCATGGCTTCTGTGCGGGCGCGCTTCGGATCCGTCGCCGCAAGCTCGAAAATCGCGTGCGAGCCAACGTTCGAGGTCATCACGATCACAGTGTTGCGGAAATCGACGGTGCGGCCTTTGCCGTCGGTCAGGCGGCCATCTTCGAGAATTTGCAACAGGACGTTGAAAGCGTCAGGATGCGCTTTTTCGATTTCGTCGAGAAGCACGACGGAATATGGATGCCGCCGCACCTGTTCAGTGAGCTGGCCGCCTTCTTCATATCCCACGTAGCCCGGAGGCGCGCCAATCATTCGCGCGACGGAATGTTTTTCCATGTATTCGGACATGTCGAGGCGGATCATCGCGCGCTCGTCGTCGAAAAGAAATTCAGCGAGGGCGCGCGCCAATTCTGTTTTTCCGACTCCAGTGGGCCCGAGGAACAGAAACGAGCCGATGGGACGGTGCGGATCGGCCAGACCCGAACGGCTGCGCCGGACTGCATTCGCAACGCGTGAAAGCGCGTCATCCTGTCCAACGACGCGCTGACGCAGGCGCTCTTCCATGTGTACCAGCTTCTGCACTTCGCCTTCGAGCAGCCGGCCAACGGGAATGCCGGTCCACTTGGCGACGATGCGCGCAATGTCTTCTTCGCCCACTTCTTCCTTGAGCATCGCACGGCCGCCCTTTTGCCGCTGCGTAAGAGCGTCCTGAGCTTTTTGCAATTCGCGTTCCGCCGCGGCCAGTTTGCCGTAGCGAATCTCCGCGACTTTCGCAAGCTCGCCGGCGCGCTCCATGCGCTGCTCTTCGGTCTTAAGCTGGTCGATTTCGCTTTTGATTTTGCGGATGCGGGCGATGGCTTCTTTCTCGACTTGCCACTGCGCCTTAAGGCCGTTCGATTTTTCGCGGAGCGCCGAGAGCTCTTTTTCGATTTCCTTTAGCCGCTCGCGCGAGTGCGCGTCGGATTCTTTTGACAGCGCCTGGCGCTCGATTTCAAGCTGCATAACGCGGCGCTCGATTTCGTCGATCTCCGAAGGCATGGAATCGAGTTCCATGCGCAGGCCCGCGGCGGCTTCGTCGATAAGGTCGATTGCTTTGTCGGGGAGGAAGCGGTCGGAGATGTAACGTTGCGAAAGTATAGCGGCGGCGACGATGGCGGCGTCCTGAATGCGCACGCCGTGATGTACTTCGTAGCGTTCTTTCAGGCCGCGCAGAATCGCAATCGTGTCCTCGACGGAAGGCTCGGGAATCATCACGGGCTGGAAGCGGCGTTCGAGCGCGGGATCTTTTTCGATGTACTTGCGATATTCGTTGAGCGTGGTTGCGCCAATCGCGCGCAGTTCGCCGCGCGCCAGCGCCGGCTTCAGCATGTTCGACGCGTCCATCGAGCCTTCCGCGGAACCTGCTCCGACCACAGTGTGCAACTCGTCGATGAAGAGAATTACGCGGCCGTCCGATTCGGTGACTTCCTTCAAGACGGCCTTTAGCCGGTCTTCGAATTCGCCGCGATATTTTGCGCCTGCAACCAGCGCCGCCAAATCGAGCGCGACGATGCGCTTGGGCTTCAAGACTTCGGGCACGTCTCCGGCAATAATTCGCTGTGCCAGGCCTTCCACCACGGCGGTTTTGCCCACTCCGGGCTCGCCGATCAGCACCGGATTATTTTTTGTGCGGCGCGCGAGAATCTGCATGACGCGGCGAATTTCTTCGTCGCGGCCTATGACGGGATCAAGTTTACCGCGGCGCGCCAGCTCCGTGAGGTCGCGGCCGTATTGCTCCAGGGCGCGATAGGTGGTTTCGGGATTTTGGCTGGTGACGCGATGGCTTCCGCGCACGCTGACAAGCGCTTGGAGAATCGCATCGTGGCTCGCACCGTTGCGAGCAAGCAAAGCGCCCGCCGGATCGCGGTCGAGTTGCGCGATGGCGAGAAGCATATGCTCGGTGGAGACGTATTCGTCCTTGAAGCGCCCGGCTTCGTCGAAGGCGCGGCTCAATGCGTCATTGGACGCTGGGCTCATGTACTGCTGCGCTGCGCCGGATATTTTTGGAAGACGCTCGATTTCACGGCGCACTTCGGCGGTGAGAGCTTCGGGAGCCGCGCCCAACTTGGCGAGAAGCGGCGCGACAACGCCTTCGCTTTGCGCCAGCAGCGCGGCGAGCAGGTGCAGCGGCTCAATCTGCTGTTGATTCGCGGACGCAGCAATCTCCTGCGCGGCTTGGAGCGCCTCTTGAGCTTTCACCGTTAATTTGTCGTAACGCAGCATGATTCGTGTTTGTCCCTAGATTTCAAACTGCCAACCTATTTTAATCCTCTATCGAGACACAAAGGGGGCCGAAATGCTCCGGCCCCCAGGGTCCCACGTTCACGACGAGAAGTTAGTTCTTGCCGTTTGCGACGTTGATCTTCATTTGCTTCGGCTTGGACTCTGTCCGCTTCGGCAATGTGACGGTCAGTACGCCATTCTTGTAGTCGGCCTGGATGGTCTCGCTGTTCACCGTATTCGGCAGCGAGAAACTGCGGCTGAATGAACCGTAAGCGCGCTCCATGCGAAGGTAATTGTCTTCCTTCACTTCCTGCTCAAATTTCCGTTCGCCGCGGACCGTGAGCATGTTGTTTTCGACGCGCACGTCCAGATCCTTCTCGCGGATATCCGGCAAATCCGCCTTGATCACAAGCTCGTTTTCCGTCTCGTAGACGTCCACTGCCGGCGCCCAGGCCGTCAATGCGGAGTCATCGCACTTGCGCGAGAAAGTGCCCTCGAAAAGGCGATTTACGTATGTCTTGCAGAGAAGAAACGTTTCGAAAGGGTTCCCAACGATTGATACTGTGCATGTTCTGCCCTCCTCGTAATATTACTGCATACGCACTTATATAATATTAGTGCATTGATGTAAAGTATTTTCTGGAGGGCTTTGTTTTGATTGACCTTTTTACGCTAAACACTATATAGCTCTAATAATCATGCACTTAAGATAGTGCGTTTCGGGCATGGTCAGCAGGATTGGATGATCTCTCGACTGGGTCCGCCGATCGACAATCTGGACGCCGCGTCGCACGTCGTTTGCGGCTTCAGCTATCACTTGGAGGAATAGGGATTCCGGGATGTGATAGGAACACGATGAAGTGATCAGGGACCCGCCAGTTTTCAGTATCTTCAATGCTCGCAGATTGATTTCTTTGTATCCGCGGAGAGCGGCGGCAACGCTGTCGCGATTCTTCGCGAAGGCCGGGGGGTCAAGAATGATTGTGTCGAAGCGCCGGCCAGACTCGTCGCACGCCTTCAGGATATCGAAGGAGTTGGCTTCGCGAAAGGCGACATTGGGAATGCCGTTCAATTCCTGATTGCGGCGGGCGATTTCAATGGCTGCTCCAGAGAGATCGATTGCTTCGACTTGCGCCGCATGCGCGGCCATGGTCAAGGCAAAACCTCCGTGATAGGTGAAGCAATCCAGCACTTCGCCAGAGGCATAAGTTGCGGCCGCCCGCTGATTCTCGCGCTGGTCGAGGAAGCCGCCCGTTTTTTGACCTTTGTACAAATCGTGGACGAAGCGCACGCCATTGCGCGAAGCGACGACTTCTTCGGGGACTTCGCCGTGCAGGAGCGAGATTTTGCGTTCGAGCCCTTCTAGTTCGCGAACACGCGGATCGTTCCGTTCGAGGATTCCGCGCGGCGAAAAAAGCTCGGTGAGAATCGAGACGAATTCTTCTTTGTAGCGTTCCGCTCCCTGGCTCAGAGTTTGGATGACGAGCCAGTCAGCGTAGCGGTCAACTATCAGCGACGGCAGCAAATCCGCTTCGCTGTAAATCAAGCGGAAGGCTTCCGTGTCCTCCACCACGCGCTTACGATATTCGGCGGCGGCCTGGATGCGCGCTTTGAAGAATTCGCGGTTGACGGGCGCATCCTCGCGCGTGAGCAAGCGGAGAGTGATTTGCGAGCGGCTGCTGAAGAACGCGCGCCCCACAAAATTGCCGCGTTCGTCTTTAACGCGAACAATGTCGCCGCTCTCAGCCTCCGCGCCGCGAACGTCGCTGCGGTAGACCCATAGATGGCCGGAGCGCAGGCGCTCGGCGCCTCGCCGGCTGATGCTGACCTGGCCTTCGGCCATTGGCTTCCTCACCACACGGTTTCGAGCGGGTTCTTCGCTACAATGGAATCCGCGCGGCCGCGCACGGACGCAACTCGCCAAAAATCATAGATCGTAGCGGCCGGTTGAACTTGCTTGCTGTCATAGCATAATTTGCCGCAGCACGCCAATATGTTGCCAATATTTTGATGGCTGTGCGGCGCGGGAGAGACAAGCGAATTGGACTTGAGCGAACTGGATTACGATCTGCCGCAGGAGCGCATTGCGCAATGGCCGCTCGATGAGCGCGACGCTTCGCGCCTCCTGTTGCTCGACCGGCGTTCGGGCGCGTGGGAAGACCGGCGGTTTCGCGAGTTTCCTGACATTTTGCGCGGTGACGAGCTGATCGTCATCAATAACGCTCGAGTTCTTCCCGCGCGTCTTTGGGGACATCGCAAAGGCGTGTGCGCGCAGCCCATCGGAAAGAATAGTCCCATTCGCAGGGAGCACTTGAGCGCGGCGGTGGAGGTGCTATTGCTGCGGGCGTGCGGAGCGGACGAGTGGGAAGCATTGGTGCGTCCGGGCCGGAAAATTCCCGTCGGTGAGACGATTATTTTCGGCGATGGCGAATTGCAAGCTGAAGTTGTTAGCCGGGGTGGTTTTGGTTTACGGCGTCTGAAATTCGTTTGTAATGGAAATTTTACTGAAGCAATCGAACGGCTGGGGCATATTCCGCTTCCGCCCTACATCAAGCGCGACGATTCGGCGCTCGACCGCGAGCGCTATCAAACTGTTTTTGCGCGGAGCGGCGCCGCTGTCGCCGCACCGACCGCCGGCTTGCACTTTACTCCCGAAACTCTTGCGCGTGTGCGCGAACGCGGCTTGGAAGTGGTCGAAATCACGCTCGATGTGGGCCTGGGAACGTTTGAGCCTGTGCGCACAGAACGCCTCGAGGATCATCACATTCACACGGAGTCGTACGAAATTCCGGCGAGCGCGGCGGAAGCCATCGAGCGCGCTCACGCTGAGCGCAGGCCTGTGCTTGCGGTGGGCACGACAGTAGTTCGTGCGCTCGAAGACGCGGCGGAGAAATTTGCGACCCGACATGGAAACAAGCGAGACGCGCGTGGCGACGTCGGCGCAAACCAAGACGCGACCATCACCGCGGGACGCGCCGAAGCGGATATTTTTTTGTTTCCCGGCAGGCCATTCCGCATTGTCGATCAATTGCTGACGAATTTTCACTTACCGCGCTCGAGCCTGCTGGCGCTGGTTGCTGCGTTTGCCAGCCGCGAAAATGTGCTGCGAGCCTACCGGCACGCGGTGGAATCGAAATATCGCTTTTATAGTTACGGCGATTGCATGTGGATTCGCTAGTCCGGCACGAAGAATCTGGCCGGCGATTATCCCGCTGGTGCAAGCGGCGGAGGCATCGTCTATAATCCCTGCGTTATTCGGGAGCACGCGAACGGATGCGTTTTTTAATCCTCAGCGATATTCATGCAAATATGACGGCGCTCGAAGCCTCATTGGCCGCGTCGAAAGGGCAATGGGAGAAAGCCGTGTGCCTTGGCGACATTGTGGGGTATGGTCCGGATCCAAACGAAGTGGTGGATCGTATTCGCGAAATCGCGGCGGTGACGATTCGCGGCAATCACGACAAAGTCGCGTGCGGGCTCACGAGCGCTGACGATTTCAATCCGATCGCGCGCGCCGCGGTGCTGTGGACGCGTGAACAGCTTCGGGCGGAAAATCGCGAGTACATTGAAAAGCTTCCGGTCGGTCCCGTTTCGATCAATGGATTTTCGTTGGTTCATGGCGCGCTGCGCGACGAAGACGAATACGTCGTCGCTCCAGCCCAGGCGCTCGATTCCTTGCTCGAAGCCCCTTCGCCACTGACTTTTTTTGGCCACACGCATTTGCAGGGCGGATTTTCGCTCGCGGAAGATAATTCGATCCGTGCGTTGCGCTTCAAGCCGGCCGAAGGAGAGACTTTTGCGAAGCTGGAGCTGAAAAAAGGAACGAGCTATCTATTGAATCCGGGGTCGGTCGGCCAGCCGCGCGATGGCGATCCGCGCGCAGGTTTCGCAATTGCGGATATAGGACGCCGCGAAGTCGAATTCTGGCGCGTGCCCTATGAAGTAGAATCCGTGCAGCAGCGGATGGAGAAGGCCGGGTTGCCCGAACAACTGATCTTGAGGCTTTCGTTCGGACGCTAGAACGATTTTGCCGCGGACGGGCCGCGTGTAATGGAGAGGACGTGTTGGAACAGGAAGACAAAAGCCGGCTCGGCGCTTCCTTCGGGGTTGGACTCGTCATTGTCCTGCTGATCTTCGGCGGCTTCTATTTCGCCATGCGCTTTTCCGGTCAGTCGAAGCCCGTAGCGGAGCAACCGCTCGCGTTTGGCGCTGTGGAACAGGCGTATGTGTCAAACATCGATTTCGAGAATCTCGAAATGTCAGCCTTTGAGAACATGCTGCACCAGAAAGTTACTTATTTGAATGGCGACATCTCGAACAAAGGCACGCGAACCATTCGAGCCGCAGACGTCACGATCGAGTTCTACGACCTGGCGCACAAAATCGTGCTGCGCGAAAAACGGCGAATTGTCGGGAACGGCCCGCGGCCGTTGGAGAGCGGGGAAACGCGCGATTTTCAGATTGGATTTGAGACGTTGCCGGATGGTTGGGACCACAAATTCCCGGCGATCCATCTGACCGGCCTCGATCTCGAATAATTTTTGCGCCCGCGTGACATGAATTTTGGGCGCCCCTTCCATGGACGAGTGGAGCAATCTCGAACAGGCTATCGAACATCTCGCCGCTTCCGGCGCTGTTGAAGTCCGCGAAGACGGCCAATGGCTCGCGGGCCTCGACGGTTTCCGCAGCGAAGTCCACCGCAAGGGCAAGCAGGCGCTGATCCATTTGTGGTCTTCGGAGAGCAACCTGGTCCGCACCATCACTCGAATTTCCGCGTGTGAACCTGCGCGCATTCAACTGGAAGTGCAGCGCTTCGGCCGCGCCAAGCCGGGCCGTCTGGAATTTTTGAGCGCGGCGTCGCGGCGTCCCGCGGCGCGCATCGGGCGCGAACAATTCCGTGAGCGCTTCACTCGCATGCTCGCCGAACAATTTCCCGATGCGCGCGTCGAATCACTGACAACCGCGGCGGATCTGAAACGTTCGCTTTCCGCGTTGTACACGCGCGGCGTGATGACGGAGGGCCGCTCTTCGTGGGCCGTCATGGGTGCGGGACCTGCCGAGAGCGCGGCAGCGTTCGAAGGGATTTTGAGCTTCGGTCTGCTGTGGCTCGATTCGATGCGGCAGCGCGCCGAACGCCGCCCCATCGAGGGTTTGCGATTGTTTCTGCCGGAAGGGCAGGGCCGCGTGACGCTGGAACGTTCGCACGCGCTGCGGCCCAACGTGGGGCTCGAGGTTTACGAATTCAGCGAGCGCGACTGGCGCGTCCGGCGAATGGAGGCATCCAGCCACGGCAACGTGGAGAGTTGGTTGACGCCGCGCAAAGAGATTGAACTGACGCTCGCCGCAGCGCGGGACGCGATGGATCACATTCGTTCGTTGCTGCCGGAGGAGCCCGAAGCCATCGAGACATCCGTGCCGGCGGCGACTCGCGAGGTCTCTTTCCGGTTTCGCGGCCTTGAATTTGCGCGCTGGATCGAGGGCCGCATTCATTTCGGCTTAGGCGACGACCGTCGGCCTCTCGCTAACGGGGATTCGCGGCCGTTGAAAACACTTCTGCGGGAGCTTTCGCTCAAGCGCAGCTCGCTCGCGCCGGACACGCACGATCCGCTGTATCGCGGCGCTCCCGAACGATGGCTGGAGTCGATAATTCGCGCGGATCCCGCGAGGTTGGATGCGCGTCTCGATTCACGTTATTTTTATTCGCAAGTGCCCGCGCTCGCGGCGGGGGAGCGCGGCGTGATTGATCTTCTTGGAGTGACGCGCCAGGGACGCCTCGTCGTCATCGAGCTGAAGGCGTCTGAAGATCTGCATCTGCCGCTGCAAGCCGTGGATTACTGGCTGCGCGTTCGCCGTCACCTTGTCGAGGGCGATTTTCGCAGTTACGGATATTTTCCGGAAGTCGAGTTCCAGCCGGAGCTCCCTCTTGTGTGGCTGGTCGCTCCAAGCCTTCGTTTTCATCCTGCCAACGAAATCGTTGTGCGCTATCTTTTGCCGGATGTGCAGGTGAGCCGCATCGGTCTGAGCGAAAATTGGCGGCGTGGCGTGCGCGTTACTTTCCGGCAATAACTTTCGCGAAGGTGTGAGGGCAAAAAATTAGGGAAGCAGCTTTGGTTTCCCTAAGCCACTTCCCGGGGTGTGTCCTAGAAGTGAATTACTTGAATAGATGCCGATTTATTTGAAAGGTTGCTCGAAAAAGGAGAAGGCCGGACAGGCACTATCAGGAGAAAACTGTAGGTTTGCCGCGATATTAAGCGAACTTCTCAGTAAAAGAGGTATTTCCGCCACTTCTCGTCTTTATGCCCAATCAAGCGCATGAGCTGCCGGGAAGTGTGCAGAGTAAATGGACGCGGGCGGCGCGCCAAAGTCAAGCCGGCCTCTTCCGGCGTGCGGTCTCCCTTGCGGTTATTGCACTGGTAGCAGCAGGCCACCAAATTTTCCCACGACGAGCGTCCGCCACGCGAGCGAGGCATCACGTGGTCCAGCGTCAAATCGGACGCTGAGAGCATCTGGCCGCAAAATTGGCAGGTGTTGCGGTCCCGCAGGAGAATATTTTTTCGAGACAGAGCGCGGCTCTGTTGTGGAATATGCCTGTAGCTGAGGAGGCGGATTACGGAAGGTACGGAGACGGATTTGCTGGTGGAATGCACCTCGGTGGTGTGAGTTTCCTCGGCTTGAGCGACACCTTTGAGCATCAGCACCAGCGCGCGACGCACCGCTGTCACGTTGATCGGCTCAAAGGTCGCGTTCAGAACGAGCACGGGGGCCTGCATCACCGCCGGCCGCCGCGGGGCTACATCGCCCTTGGTCAACACGGCCGCTGCCTTGCCTGCCGAAATCGAAATCTTCGGCCGGGGCCGGAGCACGTTTTTCGATTTGGAGCGGTAGTCCATTTTTCAGCTCAAACTGTCTCTCGCTTCCGGTGGTTAGATGCTCCCGGGGGGCGTCTGGTTCTGGTTTAATTCTCCGGCCCTGCCGGAGAAGGCACTGCCGCGCGAAAGGACTCTGGCGACGGTAATCCCAGCCACACTTTTCGCGCCTGCCTGCTTCAAAGCCCGCGCACACGCATCGAGCGTCGCGCCCGTGGTGAACACATCATCTATCAGCAATACGCGGAGATTGTCAACTCGGGCGCCTTTTCGGAGTTCGTAAGCGCCACGCACGGTCTGCCAACGCTCACGGCGCGAAAGCAGCAGTCGCGGAGGTCGCGGCTTCGTCCTCACCAGCAAGTACGCGCCGAGGGGCAATTTCAGTTTTTTTGCGAGGGGGTGGGCAATCAGCTCGGCTTGGTTATATCCCCGCTCGCGCTGGCGTGCCGGATGGAGCGGGACGGGAACGGCGACATCCGCAGCGAAAAGTTCCGGCTCGGCGCGGATTTTTTCATCCAGCCGGGCCGCGAACCAGCCGCCCAGGCGCGTGAGCTTTTCATATTTCAGCAGTCCGATGGCGCGCGACATTTGGTCGTTGTATTCGCCGTAACTTCGCGCGCAGTCGAAACCGTAGGTGCCGCGGCGGCAGGCGAAACACAATGGCACGGCCGCGTCCGTGGCGACTTCCGACAGAAATGGGCGACCACATGTTGCGCAGCAGGGCCCTTGGAAGGGTGTCAGCGACGCGAGACAGTCGTTGCAAATGGGCAGCAGACTCGCGTTCGTCAGGATATGGCCGCAAATCCGGCACGGTGCGGGAAACAGCACCGAGGTGAGCGCTTCGAACGTTTCGCGAAGGATTACCGCACGCATTTATCGGAGAGGAACGGTTGAAATCTATACTATTATCGCGGACGTGGAAAGGAGGAACGCAATAAATTGGTAGCTCGACGCCAGACTCAGCGCGCGGACGTGTCCTATGGCTTTTAGCCGGCAGGTGGGTAACACCGTTTAGACCTGAGTCTTGGAGCAAAGCAAACGCGGCAGTTACAGCAGCCCTTGTTCCTGTTTTTCCTGGCAAACGATGCAGTAACGGGTCCACGGCACAGCTTCCAGACGTTTCTGCTGGAGTTCCGCCTGGCATTGCGTGCATAACCCGAAAGTTCCCGTGCGAATGCGCGCTATGGCGTCATCGACCAACTGCAATAGCGCACGGTCATTGTGCGTCTGGCCAAAGAGGAATTCCTTCGTGTAGGAGTTTGCGGCCTTGTCGGCGAGGTCCACTGTGGGATCCTCATCCGCCTCGCGGCCTTCCTGTCCGGTCCGCGCGATCGTGTTCAGCAGCTCTTCGCGACGTGTTTGCAGCTTCTTTTTGTAGTAATCCAAACGCTTCTTGTCCACAGTTCGGGCCCTCAGAGGGCTATTTGCCCTCGACTAAATCAAGCGATTGTACTGACCTTCCACCACAGTGTCAATTCCATGCGGAGTACGGATGCATGGGCGTTCCTTAGATGACGGATGGTTTGAAACGGTTGCGGTTTGTTTCTTATGAGTCTGAAAACGTCTTAGCGCGCGATGGATAGGCAAAGTGGAATGCTATAAACAGCAGTGAAATCACAATAAAACAAGCGATGCTCGCTTCCGGCCCGACTTTCCCGCCGGTCAGCCAGCCCGGGCCGTGCAAGGATGTGTTGAGCAAGTGTCCCGGCGCCACGAAGCCGCTGTCCGGCACGCCATACACGAACGTCTCACCGTAATCCCACGCGGCATGCAAGCCAACCGCAAACCAGATGGTTCCCGTGCGTCGCAACGTGAAGCAGAAAAAGAAGCCGATGTATGCCGCCGCAAGCGCGCCAGGCCATGCTTCGCCGGCATTTTGCAGATGGCTGGCGCCAAAAAGCAGCGAGAGGAAAATCGCGGCGGGCCAAAAACCCATGCCGGTGGTGAGGGTGAATTGACTGTAGCCGCGGAAAAGAAATTCCTCCGAGAAGCCCGTCAAGAGGAATGCAATCGCCCAAACGAGCGCATACCCGACAAGCGCGCCTCCCGCGAGCGCGACCGAATCGAATGTGAATCCGTGCAGGGCAGCGATGAGCAGCATTGTGGCGCTGATAGCTAGAATCCCCCAAACGGCGCCGGCCCAGAACTGCCGTCCGAATGCCTGGCGCGCCGGCAAACCATACTGGCCCATCGGTCGCCCTTCGATCTTCGACATGACGAACGCCGCGACGAACATGGCGAGCAGCAAAATCACTTCTTGTACAAGGACGCTGGACGCGGTGAACAATTGTGAAGGCCGCGTTCCTGGAACGTGAATGATGTGGACAACAAAGGCAGCGAGTATTAGCACTCCGGCGCACGCGAAAAAAATGCCGATGAAAATGAGCCACCGCCAAGCCGCGCGGATTCCCCGCGGGCCGACGAAGAGCCGTGCGATCCGGTCTTCGGCGCTCTGTATCCTCTGGGTCGGACGCTGCGGTGCGGGAGAGGGCTGGCTGGTCGACGACATCGGAGATTACTCCCTTCTTGCCGGGGCTATTGCCGGAGGGCCGGCTGTGCGTGCCAAACCCGTGCGCAGCGCATCATATGCGAACTCGGCCTTGCAGGCTCGCGTTTTTTAGCTCCAGCTTTCACAATGAGCGTTTGCGCGGTTGCGGCGGTTCGGCGCGGCTGATAGAATCGACAATTTGCGCGGGCGGAATCAGGCGGTACCATGCGCGGCAGCTTTCGGAATTCCTTTTCAGCTGGAATGGCGCACGCGGGCGCGATGCCCGCAGGAGGATGAGTTTGGCCAAATACGATTTAGCCATTATTGGAAGCGGACCGGGCGGGTATGTGGCGGCGATTCGCGCGGGACAGTGGGGCTTGAAAACAGTGGTCATCGAGAAGGACCCGTTCCTTGGCGGAACGTGCCTCCACGTCGGCTGCATTCCCACAAAGGTGCTGCTGCATCACGCTGAGATTTACGACAACTTCAAACGCGCCGCGGAATTTGGCTTCGAGGTCAAGGACGTGAAAGTGAATTGGCCCGCGATGATCGAGCGCAAGACGAAGATCGTGAACAAGCACGCCAAGGGCATCGAATTCCTTTTCAAGAAAAATAAAGTCGAATCGATGCAAGGCTGGGGACGTATTACGGGACCGGGCCGCATTTCCGTGGAACAGAACGGCAAGAAAACCGAAATTGAGGCGACGAATATCATGCTCGCGACCGGCTCGGATGCCCGGTCGCTTCCGGGCGTCGAAATCGACAATAAAGTGATTATGGACAATCGCGGGATGCTCGAGATGCCCACGATTCCGAAATCGCTGGCTGTGGTGGGCTGTGGTGCCGTGGGCGTTGAATTCGCCTCTATTTATAAGAGCTTTGGAAGCGATGTGACGCTCCTTGAAACCCTGCCGCGACTTGTTCCTCTGGAAGATGAGGAAATTTCCGCCGAGTTGGGCAAGGCTTTCCGGAAGAAGGGCATTCGCTTTGAGCTGGAAGCCGCCGTTGAAACCGTGAGGAAGGATGCGAAAGGCGCCACTGTTACGTTTAGGGACAAATCCGGGAAATCACAAAACATTTCCGCCGAAAGAGTTCTGATCGCCGTTGGCCGCCGGCCGATGACGGAAAATGTCGGCATCGAAAAGACGAAAGCTAAAGTGGAGCGCGGCTTCGTTCACACCACGCCGTTTATGGAAACGGCCGAGCCGCATCTTTACGCCATCGGCGACATTGTTGCCGGTCAGCCGCAGCTTGCGCATGCCGCGTCGATGGAAGGAATCATTGCCGTGGGGCGCATGGCGGGAAAACAGATGCAGCCATTCGACCGCAATCGCTGCCCGAATTGCACGTTTTGCGAGCCGCAGATTGGCTCAGTTGGCCTGACGGAAAAGCAGGCGCGCGATGCGGGACATAAAGTGAAGACGGGGAAATTCCCCTTCGCCGGCAACAGCAAATCGTCGATTCTTGGGTATCACGAAGGTTTCATCAAGGTAGTGTCTGACGAAAAGTACAACGAGGTGCTCGGGGTCCATGCGATCGGCTCGCTCTCGACGGAAATAATTGCCGAGGCGACGACCGCCTTGCAACTCGAAGGAACCATCGACGATATGATGGCCATGATTCATGCGCATCCCACGGTGTGGGAAGCGATGGGCGACGGATTCAATTCCGTCATGGGCCTAACGATCAACGCGTAGCCGCGCGACGAGGCCAAAAAGGGAAGCGCAGTCTTTGAGCATAAGCGAAAAAACTTGCTGGGTGATTGACCTCGGGCTCATCGCGTATCAGCCCGCGGTTGAGATGCAACGGCAACTCGTCGCGGCGCGCAAATCCGGCGCCGTGCCGGACGTTCTGCTGCTGTGCGAGCATCCGCACGTCATCACGCTCGGGCGCAACGGCAGGCAGGAGCATCTGCTGGCTTCCGCGCATTTGTTGCAGCAGATGGGTGTGGAATTTCTTCCCAGCGATCGCGGGGGAGACATCACCTATCACGGACCGGGCCAAATCGTCGGTTATCCGATTCTGAATCTTGCGGCCATTCGCCGTGACGTTGCGTGGTATATGCGCCAGCTCGAAGAAGCCATGATTCGAGCGACGGCGGAATTCGGCATCGCCGCGAGCCGCAAAAAGGGAATGACGGGCGTGTGGGTCGATAATTTTTGCGGCGCAGAGGACAGCATAGGCGAGGAAGCGGCAAATCATGCCATTTCGGAAAAACTCGCCGCGATCGGCGTGCATTTGAGCCGCTGGGTAACGTCGCACGGATTCGCGTACAATGTCTCGACCGACTTGCGCTATTTCGATTTGATTGTTCCGTGCGGTATTCGCGACAAGCGCGCCACGTCGCTCGAACGTTTGCTCGGCCGCGCAGTGCTTCGCGAAGAGGTCGCGACGCGAATGGTCGCGCATCTCGCGGAAGTGTTTGAGCGCGACATGCAGACTGTCTCGCGCGAAATCTTGGAAGACGCTTTGCAGGAGCACGAAGAGTCTGCGGTGCACGCGACGGCGTAAATTCATGCCAGCCACGCGAAAAACTCGCCGGTTTCGCGGAACCATTCTCCATAGGATAATGGTCGCCGTAAGATAATGGGGCGTCACGCAGGGAGCAGAAAATGAGTGAGCCGCTCACGCGGGAACAGCATCTCGATTTGTACTACTACATGAAGCTCAACCGCATGCTGGACGAGCAGCTTGTGCGATTGTTTCGCCAGAACGTTGTGGTAGGCGGCTTGTATTCGAATCTCGGACAAGAAGCGACTTCCGTCGGCACGGCCTATGCACTCGAAAAGCGCGACTGGATTGCGCCCATGATCCGCAACGTCGGCGGTTTGCTCGTCAAGGGCTACAAGCCGCGCGACATTTTGATGCAATACATGGCGCGCGTCGATTCGCCCACGATGGGCAAGGATGGCACCAGCCATTTTGGCGACATCAAAGTGCTCCACGTTGTGTCTCCCATTTCCATGCTCGGCGATCTGGTTCCTGTGATGGCAGGAGTGGCCATCGGTGGCCGCTACCTCGGTCAAAATATTGTGGCCATGACGTGGGTCGGCGACGGCGCCACATCCACGGGAGCGTTTCACGAAGGAATGAACTTCGCGGCGACGCAACATGCTCCACTGGTGCTCGTCGTCGAGAACAATCAATGGGCATACTCGACGCCAGTTGCAAAGCAGGTGCCGATTCACGATCTTGCCGACCGCGCCAAGGCCTACGGCATAGCGAGCGCCATCGTTGACGGCAATGATGTGGTCGCCGTGTATCAGACGGCGAAGGAAGCCGTGGAGCGCTGCCGCAAGGGCCAAGGCCCTGTGCTGATCGAATCGAAAACCATGCGCATGAAGGGCCACGCGCAGCACGATCCCGCCGAATATGTTCCCAAAGAGATGTTCAAATATTGGGAAGCGCGCGACCCGATTGCGCGCTACGAAAAATATCTCACCGAAAATAGAATCTGGGACGCGAAGACGAAGGCGGGTCTCGATGCGCGCATCGACAAGGAACTGAAAGAGGATCTCGAATTCGCCGAGAAGTCGCCGCTTCCGCCGCCCGAGTTGGCCGAGGAGGGCGTCTACTGCGACGGTTGCCACACGGTCGAAGCGGTTTGGAAGCGTTCGAAAGCGGAAGTGACTCCGCCGAAGTCGAGCGTCAAGCCGGAATGGGAAGTCACGGACTTTGGGGGCTTTGATTTGGCGTCGACCATGGCGAAGCAATCGGCCGCGGCAGGCGCGGGCGGCGGAAATGGCGCCAAGGCCCGGCCGTCGCCGGCGCAGGCGACGAAATCCGCCGCGAAGCCGGCGCAGAAATCGAATGGACGCTTCGAGAAATCGAAGACTGCGGCGCGTGTCCCCTTCGGCCGAGGGCCGAAAGGCAAAGAGGGGAGAAAATAATCATGGCTCCCGTAACGATGCTCGAAGCGATTCGCCAGGCCATTTTCGAGGAAATGGAACGCGATCCTGCGGTTGTTGCCATCGGCGAAGATATCGGCGTTTACGGCGGCGCGTTCAAGGTGACCGCGGGCTTACTCGAACGCTTCGGCTGGGAGCGCGTTATCGACACGCCCATCAGCGAGACCGCTATCATCGGCGCGGCCGTGGGCATGAGCTACCAGGGATTGCGTCCCATTGCGGAATTGCAGTTCATCGATTTCATTGCGTGCTGCTTCAATCAGATCACCAACTTCGCCGCGAAATCGCATTACCGCTGGGGCGCGCCCGTTCCTATGGTGATGCGCGGGCCTTCGGGCGGCGGCGTTCACGGCGGGCCGTTCCATTCTGCGAATCCGGAAATGTATTTCGTGCACACGCCGGGACTGAAGGTGATTTATCCCTCGACCGCTTATGATGCAAAGGGCCTGCTGAAATCCGCGATTCGCGACAATAATCCCGTGCTTTTCTTCGAGCACAAATTTTTGTACCGGCGCATCAAGGAAGAGCTGCCCGCCGGGGATTACACCGTGCCGATCGGCAAGGCGATTGTGCGGCGCGAAGGGCGCGACCTGACGATTGTCACCTATGCGGCGATGATGCACACTTCGCTCGAAGCGGCCGAGACGCTCGCAAAAGAGGGAATTGAGACGGAGGTGGTCGATCTGCGCACACTGCTGCCGCTGGACAAGGAAACGATTTTGCAATCCGTGAAAAAAACGAACAAGCTGCTGATTGTTCACGAAGACACGCGCACAGGCGGCATCGCCGGAGAAATCGCGGCGGTCGCGTGCGAGGGCGCGTTCGACGATCTGGACGGGCCGATTCTGCGCGTCACGGCAAAGGACACGCCCGTGCCGTTTTCGCCGCCGCTCGAAGAACGGTTTTTGCCCAACGTGAACGACGTGATTTCGACGGCGCGCGAACTCGCGCGGTATTAAACTTGAGATTCGAATTTCGAAGGAGAGGCCGATGGCGACTGACGTGATTATGCCCCAAATGGGGGAAAGCATTTTTGAAGGCACGGTGACGAAGTGGCTCAAGAAGCCGGGCGAGAAGGTGGAGCGCGACGAGCCGCTGTTCGAGATTTCGACCGACAAGGTCGACGCGGAGATTCCGTCTCCGGCCGCGGGCGTGCTGAAGGAGATCAAGGTCTCCGAGGGCCAGACTGTGCCGATTCAAACGGTCGTGGGCGTGATTGACGCCGATGGCGCAGCGTCCGCAGCCGCCGCTCCCGCCAAGGCAGAACCCAAGCCACAAGCGAAACCGGAAGCGAAGCAAGAAGCGCGTCCGGCAGCGAAAGGCGACGAGAAACCGTCACCAGCCTCCGCGCCGACGAAGGCCGAGGCAGCGAGAGCGGATTCGGCGCAAGGCGGCGAGCAGAGACCCCCAGCGTCATCCGCGCCCGCGCAATCTGCCGCGAGGCCGGCCTCTGCTGTTGCACCGCAGCGCCCCGGCGGAGAAAAAGTTCGCAGCTCGCCGCTGGTTCGCCGTTTGGCAAAGGAACACAGCGTCGATTTGACGCAGGTCCCGGGCACGGGCGCCGGAGGCCGCGTCAGCAAGCGCGATATTTTGTCCGCCATTGAGGGCGGCGGCGCGCAAGCTCGCCCCGGTGAGTCGCCATCGTATGCTCCCGCAGCAGCCTCGCGTCCGTCGATGCCTCCTCCTTCGCAACCGGCTGCGGGGGCCGCGCAGACTTACAGCGCCTTCGACTCCGCCGTGCCGCGCGAGCGCATGTACTTCGGCAATTACTCCGTCGAGCCCATGACGGTGATGCGCCAGAGAATCGCCGAGCACATGGTCGCCTCGAAGCGTGTCTCGCCGCACGTCTATTCGATCGACGAAGCGGACGTTACGGGCATCGTCAAGCTGCGCAGCCAAAAGAAGGACGAATTCGAGCGCACCACCGGCTCGAAGCTCACTTTCATGCCGTTCTTCATACGCGCCGCGGTGGAAGCGCTGCATGCGTTCCCCACGGTCAACTCATCGGTGGACGGCACGAACATCGTTTTCCATCACGAGTGCAATATCGGCATTGCCGTGGCGCTCGACTGGGGATTGATCGTTCCGGTCATTAAGAATGCCGAGGAGAAGAATTTCCTCGGCTTGCAGCGCGCCATTAACGACCTGGCGGAGCGCGCGCGCACGAAAAAGCTGAAGCCCGAGGAAGTGCAGGAAGGGACTTTTTCCATTACGAATCCTGGCGTTTTCGGCGGTTTGATGGGCTTGCCTGTGATCAGCCAGCCGAACGTCGCGATTCTCGGCCTGGGCACAATCGAGAAACGCCCCGTGGTGATTGACGACGCGATTGCGATTCGTTCGATGGTGTATCTCACGCTGAGCTACGATCACCGCGTGGTCGACGGCGCGGTCGCGCACCAGTTCATGAGCAAGATCAAGCACATCCTGGAAAATTGGAGCGAAGGCGTTCTGTAGAGGCGGTTGATGGCCGACAGCTCACGACGTCAATCTTGTAAGCTGTGGCTTGTCTTGCCCTTACAATTTGTCGCATCCGCAAAAATAGGACTTGTCCGGCAGGTTTTGTTCCCACATTGTTCCCAAGTCGTGTGTGTGCCGAGTTCCACATAGTGCTCCCAGACGTGGGTGCGGAGTCAAAAACCCGCACCCTTGAAACGCTAAACCGCCGTTTTTGTAACTGACGGAAAATCCAACGAAATCCCTTTGCCAGCC
>JBOGNJ010000048.1:0-3967 GCA_050746905.1 Candidatus Acidiferrales bacterium | reverse complement strand
TGGATGGATCAACAACCATGGGCGGAATGAAATTCGTGTTGTCGCTATCCATGTCCGGAGTATCGAGGCCGATCCAGTTGAAGCCGGAATTAACTCCGGTGCCGTCCATCTGATTTTTTAAGACCGTTCCGAATTGGCCAATCGCTTCGCATGTCGTGTAGACCGTGCTCGGCGCGCTGGGGTCAATCGCCGTCCAAGCGCCATCACCGCAAGACGCCGTGTCAGACCAATTGAGCTGTCCGTTGAACATCTGCGTCCCGTTGTCTTGCGTACCCCCGAAACCAATTTGCGGATTCGACGGATGAATGGAATTGCCGGGATAAAACTGGGTGAGGTTCAGAGTACTATTCAGGTCCGCCCAACTCTGATTGCCTGGCCCGGTGATCACGTTCGTCGAACTCCATATGCCGCCATCATTGCCGATGTAGAATTTGTTGCTGGGACCAAAGGCAAATGCGTGCGTGTCCACGTGAATGAACGTCCCGCTGGAATTGTCGCAGGAAACATCCGCCCAGGTCTGCCCGCCGTCGGTGGACTCGATGGCGGCAGAAATGCCCCGATTCGCAAGGGTCTGGCCGCATGGTTGCGAATTAGTGCTGCTTGCAGTAGAGCCTTCCGCAGCCGGGCCACCACCGAGAAAAATAACTTTCGAGTTTGCTGGGCTAATCCCGACGGCCATGTCGTAGAAGCACTGATTATTGCAAAATGCTGGGGTACTGAGAGCGGCAAAAGTCCGGCCGCCATCAGTGCTTTTGAAAACACCACTGGTGCAGTTTGGGGAGGAACCATCCGAGGCATTCGAACAGCCCAGCAGGCTACTTGAGTTCCCGGTGATGTCGGCGATGGTGACGATCAATTCAGTCGACGTCGGGTCACTGACCGTAGCGGAGGGACCCAACGCGATCGTGATGCGGCCATAGTTTCCGGAATTCGAGCCCACTGCTGTATCCAGGCTAGCTAAACGCGTCCACGTCTGTCCGGCGTTCGTTGACTTGTAAACTCCATTGTCGAGTTCCTCCGATCCCGATTGATCGCACGTGTTATTGGCACCCGTGCAAAACGGAATGCCCAGCGCACCGTAAGCGGTATTGCCGGAAAGATCGTTCGGATCGAACACAACGCCTGTACCGAAATCAGAAGGCGCGGCGGAACTGGAATCCGGAAGTACGTGCGTCCAGCTTGCTCCGCCATTGGTCGATTGCCAGATACCAGAAGGAACTGCACTTCCGGCATGCCCCTGAACCGCGGCGAGGAGCACTTGCGACGTGCCCGCTGGGTCAACGGAAATGCCGCCAATGAATGGGCCAGCGGCGAAGGCACTCAGCGGAGGAGCGATAACCGGAGGCGTGCCGTTCGTGACGTTCACGAACGTATTGTCTTTGGTCCAGGTGACGCCACCGTCGCGAGAAATCAAAACCCCCGCTCCGTAAAAGCTATCGGACGCGAAATTCTCTTCGCCTGTGCCATAATAAATCGCGGCGGTATGACCACTTGTACAGTGGGGATCAAGCGCAAGCGAGCCGCTGGAAATCGATGGCTGACTATCCGTCATCGCCGTCCAATTCGTCCCGCCATTGGTCGTTTTCCAAACGCCACCCTGCGCGGCTCCGGCATAAATTGTGTTCCCTGTGGCGTCGCACGGATCGATTGCCAGTGCGTTTACGCGTCCGGAGACGTTGCCAAAAAAAGAACTCGCCGTTGGCTGCGGGCCAATGGGCGTCCATGTGGATGTATTCGCCGTAATATTTTGGAATCCAGGGATTCGCTCGGCCGCCGCGGCCGCGAAGCGATCCATGAAAACACCTTTCGTCCGGCGCATCTGCTCGGCTTGCTGGGAAGCCTTCAAACGCGCATCAGCGGGAATATGGCCCAGAGGAAACGCGCGTTGATGGAAGAACCACTCAGCGCGTTTGCGAATCTGAAGAGCGGAATCGTGCTCATGCTTTCCCAGGGCCCGCGGACGATTGGATTGACCTCCGAGCGGCACCTGTGGAAGCGACCCGACTAGCACCAGCACTACAAGGAGAGCCAGACTCACGCCGATACGATGGCTCACTGCAAAACGTATAAGTGCCGTCAAGCTCCGGTTGGCACGGCGCAAACCTCTATTGTCTAAATGCACGGAACTTCCTCCTCAGGAGTCGATAAATGAAATTGTACGATGCATCTTGCGAATGCTGAATGCAATACCGCAACTACCCGCCGCGCGATCCGAGGCAACCCTTCACCCGAGAGGGAGCCTTCCCCAAAAAAATCGAATCGCTCCGCTTAGATGCAAAATGCCTCGTTTTGGATATCGCCCTGAACGGACGTCTGGGTCGTCCGACAGAATTACACTACGAACATGATGATGGCACCGGCGTGGTGCGTAAAGCCCTTTCTGCGACAGTTCGCTCCTGGAAGATAAACACGAGAACTGCCCGCGAAGTTGCGGTGTGGAGGTTCTGATAGAGATACCCGCCGACGAACGCTTACCACGGGAAAGCTCTCTCGATGGTTTTATGAGTGCTGGAATTAGCCCAGAAGAGTGTCCGGTAGTGGGACGCCTGAGTCCCACTATCGGGCGTACCGAAGGTCCTGATTGAGCGTATAATGTTAGTAATCCATAGGCTTTGAACGGTTTAATCGCGGCTTGATGACGGTATGTGAATTGCGGTTATGTCAGTCAGACGAGGAGAATCGACTTGGATATAGTCCGGCCAGACGCAAAGCGGAAAAAGCGAATCCGGCGAATTATATATATCGCTGCGATTCTAATTTTGGTGCCATTGGTGACGTATGGGCTCTCGCGGCTGAAGCCAGCCCCGCCCACCGTCGATGGATCGGTGATTTGGGCAGGAGATGCTGGAACCGTGAAGCGCGGGGACATGCTCATCCAGGTCCAAGGCTTGGGAACGTTGGTGCCGGAAACCACAAGAATCATACCGGCGATTACGGAGGGCCGCGTGGAACAGCGGTTAATGCTGGCCGGAACAAAAGTGAAGGCCGACACCGTGATTCTGGTGCTCAGCAACCCTCAGCTTCAACAGCAATACTTGACCGCGGAGTACCAGTTGAAATCGGCGGAAGCCCAATATAAAAATCTGAAAGCGCAATTGGAAAATCAGCTCATGGGGTTTCGCTCAACGGCCGCGGGAGTGCGTTCACAATATCACGTGGCACAAATGCAAGCAGACGCCGATGAAAACATGTACAAGCAAAACGTCGGCCCCAAAATTAACGCCGAGAAGTCCATGGTCACGGCGACCGAGCTGAAAGCGCAAAACGATCTGGCGCAGAAGCAGGTGGAAACCTTTGCGGCCTCGGTGCAGGAGCAAATGGCCGTGCAGCAGGCCACCATCGACCAAGACCGAGCGCAGGAGCAACTGTATAAGCACCAGGTTGATCAGTTGAGGGTGCGGCCAGGCATTGACGGAGTGCTGCAGGAACTCCCCGTGGAAGTCGGGCAGGAGGTCACTCCTGGGACTGAACTGGCAAAGGTTGCGCAGCCCTCGCAATTGAAGGCGGCTTTGCAGATCGCGGAAACGCAGTCCCGCGACATTCAGTTGAATCAGAAAGCCTCGATTGATACTCACAATGGCATCATACCGGGTCACGTGATTCGCATCGATCCCGCCGTCACAAATGGCACCCGAACCGTGGACGTGCATCTGGACGGGGTGTTGCCCGATGGCGCGGTGCCGAACCTGAGCGTCGAGGGTACGGTGCTTATCGAAAAACTCACGAATGTGTTATATGTAGGCCGGCCGGTGCACGGGGATGCAGACAGCACGATTGGCTTATTCAAGGAAACCGACGGAGGGAAAGAAGCGGTGCAGGTAAACGTCGAGATCGGCAAAGTGTCGGTAAGCACGGTGCAAATCCTGAAGGGATTGAATGTGGGAGACACGGTGATTCTGTCGGACATGTCGGCGTACGACAACTTTCAGCGGATTCGAATCAAGTAAAATCTGACGATACTCGCGGC
>JBOGNJ010000047.1:0-41976 GCA_050746905.1 Candidatus Acidiferrales bacterium | reverse complement strand
CAAGGCCGAACTTCTCTCGGACCTCAACCAGGATTTCCAAGCCGCGTTCGCCTAACCCCTGAAAAGCATAAGGAGATGTGCGCGGCTTGTAGGCCCCCCCGCGGAAAAGCCGCGCACCCGCGTCGCGGACGCGCTCGGCGATCGTAAATGCCTGCTCGCGGGACTCGATGGCGCACGGGCCGCCGACGATCGCCACAGCCTTGCCGCCGAAGGTCACTTCGCCCGAGGGCGTTGGAATGCGGACCACCGTGTTTTCTTGTTTCACGTCGCGGCTGACGAGCTTATAAGGCTTGCTGACCGGAATGCATTCGACCACGCCCGCCATCGATTCGAGCACACTCGCATCCACGCTGCCGCTATTGCCTGTGATGCCGATGGCGGTCCGGCCGGCTCCGGGGATCGGATGCGCGCGGAAACCTAGTGACTCGATCCGGTCGCAGACAGCCCGCACTTGTTGTTCTGTCGCGTGAGATTGCATCACGATCAGCATCAGAACTCCTTGAGATCGGAGAAACAGACCGTCTCTCCTCTATCTCCCGGTCCTTCTCGGTGGGGCACGAACCACATGTTTTAATGTACGAAGACTATCACACGTTAATGCGCGGGAAAGAGTCTGGATGCTGAAACCGCGTGAGCCAAAATTCCTCACCAACCCACGCCCTCGCCGAACTGAAAAAAAACAGCAAGCTGTCACCGAATGATTTGTCGGTTCCATGCGCCGACTAAGGAAACTGCCGGTCGTGTAAAAGCTACAAACCCCGGATGAGTCCACCTCGTTTGGCATTCCAGGGCAGGTCATTTTCAGGGCGCGATTCAGTGGGTCAGGAAAACCGCTCCGCGTTAGCAAACCACGCCTCCGTTAACTCCTGATTGGTCGGGTTACCGGACAAGTTCAGCACTGACACCTAATGTGGGGGCTAGTCTCTAATTGTCTCAGTTGAGACTTGCACTTTCGAAAAGCGGATTGTAGCGTTCCTGCGTGTCCCATTGTCGGTGTAAATCTTCGCACATACGTTCGGCGAGCCAGTGCTCCTGATCGGGTGCCTCTCTTCGCGACTCTGCGTACTGGCTGGTCGGCCAGCCAACATCCGGTCGAGCTCCCGGAACATCCTTCAGTTCCATCGCTAACATGAGTTTCTTCTCAAAGCTGAACGTGAGGCCGCTCTCGCCATAGAACGGGAACGAAGCAGTGAACTAGATAAGGAAGGAAGTGCGGCTCGAATCGTAACCTAACTAAAAAGGGCGCTTCGAGGGTTTTCCTCTCAGCGCCCATGGTTGCGGGGGCTGGATTTGAACCAGCGACCTCCGGGTTATGAGCCCGACGAGCTACCAGGCTGCTCCACCCCGCGAAGTCATCATAGCGGAAGCGGGCGGAGTGGTCAAATCGCGCGCGCCGGTGGTGAATTTGCGCGGCGACTTGCCACATACTGCGGAAGCGGGAAGGCAAAGCGGGCGTCGATCCCCGCCGCGGCGGGCAGGCCGCCGCAATCCAGAAAAAACGACAGCAGGTCCCTCACCGCCGTTCGCACACAACGCGACCGGGTTCCCTTCGTTCCTCCCTTCCTGCGTCAGGGCAAGCAGGGCAGGCGGGATGACAACAAAAACTAACGAGCGCGGGCAGGGCCACCACGCCATCGAGGAAGGTTTGGAGCCGAAGGTACAAATCGCTGCGCCGGAATAGGGAAGGTGCGGTCACCAGGAACTGTAGTGAGTGCCCTCGAAAGGGGACACGGCGTCGGAAGCGGAATGAACATCGGTGATTCCGCCGCTGGACGCTTCGTCGGGGGTGAGCAGCAAATCCGAATTGGCGACGGTCCAGTCTTTTCCGCCTGTTACCGGATCATTCGGGACCACGCGCAGATAACCGGCGGTAACAAGATCATCCAGCGATTGCGGAGCCTGCTGCTTGTCGAGCGTGTACTGCTCGATCGCATCGCGCATCACGGATAAATCATGATGGAGAGCCGCCTCTTTCGCTCGAGAAACGGAGCGGTCGTAACGGACAGCGGCCATGGAAGCGAGAATCAGGATGATCGTCATCACGATCATCAACTCGATCAGCGTGAATCCCAGCGCGGGCAGGCGACGCCGCCAAGCGGCGCCCAACGCCGTTCGTTGTGAGATAAGCGATGTGATTCGCGCGCGCATAAATGAATTTCTGGTAATGGGTCAGTTTGAACTTCGACCACTTGTGTCACGATCAGGAAAATTCAAACTGGTCCACTATCGAGTTTCTTCCTTGCTCGCCCGATTTGCGAGACCCGTCTACCAGTCCGAGTACTTCGTGCCGTCGAGCGCCGTGCCTGTTGACTTGCTGAAAACGTCAAAAACATCCTGGCCGCCCCAGTTGGTTGCATCGGCGTCATCCTGCACGGAGCGCAAGCCCCAGTCGGTGTTGCCGGTCATGGGATCGACGGGAATTTGACGAAGAAAGCGGACATGGCGGTCGGGCGCTCCGGCCAGTTGCACGCCGTCGACGAGCGTTTGCAAGTCGGGCGGATAGCCTTCGGTTCCGGTTTGAATGCGAATCAAATTATGATCCGCGGCGTCTTTGTAGCGGTCGATTGCGTTGCGCATCTGCATCACGTCATAGCGCAACTGCGCTTCGCGCTGGCGTTTGACTTGGACGCGCGCCATGGGCACGGCCATTCCCGACAGAACTATCAGGATTCCGCAGGCCACGATCAATTCGAGAATCGTCATGCCCGCCGCGGGACGCATGGCCCGGCGTTTTTTGTGCATTGACCGATTTGCGGCAGCTTTGCGCATCACTGCACCTGAATGGTCGCGGTCCCGCTGGTGATGGGAATGGGCCTCTGTTGCGAATCGCGCGCGTTCACCTGCACCACCTGCAACTGCGATGTGCCGGGAGCAATCGCCTTGATGACGATGCCAAGAAGCGTGCCTGTGCCGCTGATGCCCGGCGTGTTTGGGCGTCGCGTCGCGGAAACGACGGCCTGGCCTTGCTGCTGATTCACCTGTTCGACGACGGCGATTTCCTGTGTGCCGCCGGAAAGGAATCCGCCGTTGCGAATATCCTCGATTTCGATCACCGACGGATCGTATTTCAGCAGCAGCGGAATCGAAAACAGATCGTGCGCATTGTCGACAGCGAGGCCGACGGTCATCGTGTCGCCCGGCTTCAACGAAATGGCCGCGGGCTGAAATTGCAGCGAAGTCGCTGCGCCCGGAGACGTTGCTGCCGGCGCGCCCGGCGTCGGAGTTGCGTTCGGCGGGGCACCGGCGGGACTCGGTCCATCCCCACTCTTCTGATAAACGCGCACATTTGCGTCCGTGCCGGCTGCCAGCGTACGCAAATCATTCGCGGTGATGCTGGGCATTCGCACGACGTGAGGAGTCAGCGCGATGAGCACCTCGTCGTCCTCGATTTTATTGTCCTCGCTGGTGAAGAAGTACCTCAAAAAGGGAATGTGAGCAACGCCGGGCCATCCGCTCAGCGACTTGGTCTGATTTCGCGTGATCAGCCCGCCCAGGATATTCACCTCGCCGTCATGCAGACGAATGTCGGCGGGGCCGAGTTTTCTGCTGCTGAAAATGGGCTGCTGAATACCGCCAATATTGCTCTGTCCGGTGACCGACGATACTTCAATCGAGTACTTCAGGCTGACGTCGCCGTTCGGATGCACGCGCGGCGTGACTTCGATATTTACGCCTACGTCCTTATAAGTGAACTGCGTGTTCACCAGCGGATTGACAAGACCAGCGCCGCCGCTGACGCCGACACCCACGCCCGCTTGGAAGCTGCCGGTCGCAATCGGTACTTGGTCTCCAATCGCGAGCTTGGCGGTCGCGCCGTCGGTGATGCGAATCGTGGGGTCCTGAATGATTCGCGTGGTGCTGTCGGTGAGCAGGGCGTTTAACGTCGCGCCCGGTAGCGTCAAGCTGTAGTCGGCGGTGGAGAGATGTTTCAGGTTATTCAGCGTGACCTCGGGAACGGTGGCGGTGGAAGTTCCGCTACTACCCGATGACGAAGTCGACTGGCCCGGCTGGATGGCGCTTCGCGGAGTAAATGAGAGAGTCGCGCTTTGCGGCGGCTGGATTCCCAAATCGTGCTCGCGGTCGAGACGCGCTTCGAGCACGTCCACCTGAATCACGACCTCGGGTTTTGCTTTGTCCAGCGAGTCTATGATTTTGCTCGCCAGCATGAGCTTATCCGGCGTGGTGCGCATCACGATGGCATTGTCGGACGCAACGGCTTGGAGACGAGTAATATCCAGCAATTGCCGGAGGCCGTTGGTAATTTCCGTGAGTTCGGTGGGCGTGGTCGTGTTCCGCAAATAAAATGTTTGCACTTCCTCATCTTCCAGTTCGCGCCGCTTCTGCACATTGTCCGTGGCGACCAAAATAATATTGCTCGTGACAGGCTTCCAGAACGCGCCCGCTTCCAGAGATACCGCGTCGAGCGCCTGCTCGAGCGTCACATTGGGCAAATCCACGCTGATGCGGCGCGAAACGAAGCTCGGGTCGAAAATCACGCTCAATCCGGCGAGCTGGCCAATCGTTTCGAAGATCACTCGCGCGTCATTCGTGTTTCTAAAACTGATGGGCGCTCGCGAGAGAGGCTTTAATTCCGGCGGCGCGGACATTAATCCCGTGTCTTCGGGCGGCGCCACGCCGACGGCCTTCGGCTCTTCCGCATTTTTCACTTTGGCGATCAGGTCCAGAGTTTTCTGCGCCTCTTGCGCGGCGATGGCGCTGGCGGGGTCAATCGCTTCGGCTTTCTGGAATTCGGCGAGAGCCATTTCCAATTGGCCTTTATTCAAGGCCTTTTCGCCCTGTTCGACGTGGAATTGTCCGGCCTCGAAGCGAGCGCGAATGCTGCGCAGTTTATAGTCGGCGTTGCCCGGATCGGTTTTCAACGCCCTGGTGTAGGAAACGACGGCCGTATCATAGTCTCCAGCGAGCTCGGCTTTTCGGCCGACTTTGTAATCCTGGTTTCCTTTGGGGCATCCCGCGGCGAATGCAGCGGCAAACACCACAAAAGAAGCCATTAAGGCGCGACGCAAATCGGCCCTCCTCGGTGAACAGAATTTCCTGGCAAGTCTAGCACCGAGGGTAGGATGCAACAAGCAAACGGCGCGTTGTCGTTAGCAAAGACGTCACTCCCTATTAGTACAGAGCGAAATTGCTGCAGCGGAATCGTTGTTGGCATTCTGAGATTCGGGCGACGACGACCGCGTCGCGAGGCGTTTGACTTTCCCGCGCGTTTTGATTTTCGTTTCGGGAAACGTCCTCTGGGGATAGTGTTCATTTTTGCACACTCTTGTAGGGTAGCCAACAGACAGTGAACCGGATTCGCACTATACTCGTGCGCACATCAAGACAACCTGGGAGTCAGCGATGTCTCGCGTCGACGGAGACGGCACCTTTGATATTTTTCGTCATCACGAAGACGGCCCGATATGGGTCCAGGCAGTGCGTGGCCACGATGAGGCAATGCGCTTGATAGTGCAATTATCCGCAGAACATCCCACGAAAGTTTTCCGCATCTGGGATCCTCGAAACGCGAAGTTTGTGGACTTGCCTGCCGATCCGCGCGACCATGGGGAGACAACAATCAAGTAAATGTGTTGGAATTACGCCGTGAGCGTCGGTGCGTGCAATTTCCGAACGCAATTTGCGCGGGGTTATATCCGGGAGTATGTCACGGGCAAACGTCAACTGACGGCGAAGAAGTCTTCGCCGTGCGCGGCCGCTTCGACGGCATTCACTAACGCCTCGCCTGCCCTGGTCTTTGCCACATAGGCTCGAATTCCAAGTTTCTTGGCCTCTTCGATGAAGCGCGGGTCAACGCTGGAAGATAAAATCACAATGGCGGACTCGGGTGATTTTGTCTTTATACCGCGCGCGGCGTCGAAGCCGTTTAGTACCGGCATGGCCACATCGAGGACGACGACATCGGGCTGCAAACGCTGGGCTTCTTGAATCGCTTCCGCGCCGTCCTTTGCTTCTCCGCAGACTTCTAGCTGGGGATCCTGCTGCAAAGTGGAGCGCACTATCTGACGAACGAGCGGGTGGTCATCCGCGATCAGAATCCTGACTCGGGGATTGTCTCCCGGGCACATGCCTCATCTTAGAAGCCGCGGGCATCCCTGCTGAATACCGTGAACGGAGTATTTATTGCGATTGCTAGCCCTACAGGAATGCCCGAAAGCGGGCACAAAGCGCCAAACTGAAGGATTTACGTGAGGCAGGCGGCTAAATCCAGGGTGCCCCGCAGCCGTGCAGCGGCGCGTGCGGGGCGCGCGCGGGCCGAGTTTCGTCGGCTCCTACATAGTCAAATGCGTGCCTTGTGCCGCTGATCTGCGAATCGAACTGCCCCGCTATAATTTTCCCCAGAAACCGAAGACAACTGCGCCTACCAGAAAGGCGAATGACACGGCATGATTCCATTTGACGCCTTCGCCGAGATACACCCACGCGAAAACGACGAACACGCAAAGCGTGATCACCTCCTGAATGATTTTCAACTGAAACAAAGTGAATTCGGCATAGCCGATGCGATTCGCGGGGACCTGGAAGCAATATTCGGCGAACGCGATCAGCCAACTGATGACGATCACGGCGAGGAGCGGAGCCTTGCGGTATTTCAGGTGACCGTACCAGGCGATCGTCATGAAGATGTTCGAGCAAATAAGAAGCAGGATAGTTTTCATGGTGCTCGAATCGTATCACGGGCGCAATTTGGAGATTCCGATTGCGCCGAATATCCCAACAGGGACACCGCGCAGCAGCGGGTAATGGGTCAGTTTGAATTTTGACTCCTTGTGTCACGATCAAGAAAATTCAAACTGACCCACGAGGCAGCGGTGCGTCAGCTTGCTTATCCCGCGCCGCGGCGGATATTATGCTGATGGTGAAGCCTGCGACGAAATCCACGAAGAGAAAAGACGTTCCCGCCGTCAAGATTGTCGCTCAGAATCGCTCCGCCTCTTACAATTACGAGCTTCTCGACAAATACGAGGCGGGCATGGTTCTGGTGGGCACCGAAGTCAAAACATTGCGCGAAGGGAAGGGAAGTCTGCGGGACGCGTACGCCGAAGCTCGCGGCGGGGAACTGTGGCTGATGAATTGCCATATCCCCGAATATCAGCCCGGCGGCCCGTGGAATCATGGGCCCCTGCGCGCGCGCAAGCTGTTACTGAATCGCAGAGAGATCGACAAGTTGAGCGTTCAAGTGCAGCAAAAAGGCCTTACGCTGATTCCGCTGAAAATTTACTTTCGCGACGGCATGGCGAAATGCGAGATCGCGTTGGCGCGCGGGAAAAAAGATTGGGATCGCCGCGCCGCCGAACGCGAAAAAGAAGACAAGCGCGAAGCCAGGGACGCGATGCATCGCTACAAACGTCACTAAGAAAGACGAAAGGGGAACATGGAAATTCAATTTGAGGGACAGCCATTCGCATCCGTATCCGCGGATGCAGTTGTTACTTATGTTTTTGGCGACAAGGAAGCGCGTTTCGAGGGAACTGCCGCGGAACTCGACCACGCACTGGGCGGCAAAATTAAGCCCCTCGCGGAAAGCGGGGAGCTAAGCGGCAAACCTCTGGAAATGATTTTGGTGCATTATCCTGGCGGGATCGCGGCGAAGCGCCTGCTTCTGGTCGGCGCGGGAAAGCCGGAGAAGTTCTCGCATGCGCAGTTGCGCAAAATTGCCGGAGCCGCTCTCCGGTATTTGAAAGCTCGCGGCGTAAAGACTTTTGCGTTTCTGCCCGCGGAAAACGACCGCAATCCCGCAGGCGCGCAAGCGATCGCGGAAGGTTTGCTTCACGCGGACTACGAGTCGGATAAATACCAAACGCAGAAAAAGAACAATAAGGTCATCAAGCGTGTTTTCCTTCTTGGATTTCCTGCTGCGTCTCGTACAGAAAGCGAAGCGGCGCTTGAACGCGCGAAAATCATCGGCGAATCGGAGAACTTCGCGCGCGACTTGATCAACGAGCCTTCGAATTGGCTTACGCCAAAAATGCTTGCGCTGCGCGCGGAAGTGATGGCGCGGGAGGCTGGCCTCGAAATCGACATTTTGGACGAGAAGCGAATCGCCGAGCTGAAAATGGGGGCGCTTCTGGGCGTCGCGCAGGGCAGCGATGAGCCGCCGCGCGTGATTGTGGTGCGGTATCGTCCCGCGCAGAAAAAAGCTGGCGCGCCTGTGCTCGCGCTGGTCGGCAAAGCGGTTACGTTCGACACGGGAGGCATTTCCATCAAGCCCGCCGCCAACATGGAGGAAATGAAGACCGACATGAGCGGTGGAGCTACCATGCTCGCTGTGCTGCGTACTCTCGCCCGTCTCAAACCGTCCATCGAAGTGATGGCCGTCGTTCCCGCCACGGAAAACATGCCCGGCGGCCGCGCGCAAAAGCCCGGCGACGTCCAAATCGCCATGTCCGGCAAGTCCATCGAAGTCATTAACACCGACGCCGAAGGCCGTCTCATCCTGGCCGACGCCATTTGCTACGCGAAAAAACTCGGTGCCACGCACCTCATCGACGCCGCCACTCTCACCGGAGCAATCGTAGTCGCGCTAGCCAACGTTCACGTCGGCGCTTTCGGCACTCCTCGTGAATTTCTCGACCGCGTCTTGGAAAGCGCTCGCGCCGCAGGCGAGAAAATGTGGCCCATGCCCATTGACGATGAATACGAGGAAATGATCAAGAGCAAGATCGCCGACATTCGCAATACCGGCAGCGGAAAAGGCGGCGGCGCCATCACCGCCGCCTGGTTCATCAAGGAATTTGTCGGCGACACTCCTTGGGTTCATCTCGACATCGCCGGAACCGCCTGGCTCGACGACGCGAAACCGTGGGCTGCGTCCGGACCCACCGGCATCGCCATTCGCACCCTCATCGACTTCGCTCTAAAGCTTTAACGCTCGATCGGGCTCGATTATTCCGTTTTGTCTTTTGGTTGGCGGCTGCCAAAACGAATCGAGTTCCGCACCGCGCTGAAGAAGTTGGCTGGCCGGGGAATCAGGCTCCGGCGATGTGTCGCCGAAATTGTCTTGCCCTCCCGTAGCACGCGAACGATTTCGGAAGCGGGCACTCGTGAAGTCACTTCATCCACCGAAACGTAGCGAACGACTCGTCCGAGGTCCAGAATGAACACCGCAGGCTTGGCAATGCCGCCTTTCTCGCGCGCGTTGTAGACGCCCCATTGACGCACCACGAGCCGCTGCGTGTCGCATAAGATGGGAAAGGACAGGCCGAGTCCATTGCGCACGGCCGCGGATTTCTCCGCCCCGTCCACCGAAAGAGCCACGAGCTCCGCGCCCGCTGCGCGCATTGTGGAATAGTTTTGTTGATATTCCGCCAACTGGCGGAGGCAGAACGGTCACCAATGGCCGCGGTAAAAGAGCAGAACGAGCGGCTTGGCGGTGCAGAGTTCTGACAGACGTCGCAGAGTGCCAGTCGAATCCAAAAGCTCAAAATCAGGAGCCGTATCGCCCGGCTGCGGTGGCATCTCGCGGATTGGCGTCGGGGAAGCTGCCATCTCGATCCTTAACAAATAGATTCGCCCAGGCCGCGAAAAGATTCCCTGCGCCCGAAGTCCTCGCTGTCCCTATCGAATCACACCGTAGTGTCCCGGGCGCGTGGCTTATCTTCTGCGGTTTTCGCGCAGCGTGAGGAATTTGACTTACATCTTCGCCGGCGCTTCGATCCCTAGCGAACTGCGCTCTGGTAGCGCAGACCTTCGCGCCGTTCGAAGGTCTGCGGTTCTTGTGTGCCTTGAAACCGGAGAATCCGCTGTTCGCCTACATCCTTTCCGGCGCTTCGATTCCCAGCAGCTCCAGGGCTGCCACCAGCTGCCGTTGGACCAGAGACACCAGACCCCAGAGGAAAGACTTCTTTCCTTCGTCCGTCTCCGACAGAATGTGATGCTTGTGGTAAAAAACATTGAAAGCCTGCGCCAGCTCGAATGCGTATTTCGCCACGAATGCAGGCTCGTGCGCACTTCCGGCGGCCTCCACCTGCGCGCCAAGCGAGCCGGCCAGCAGCAAAAGCTCCCATAAGTCGTTGCCCTCAGGAGCGGCAAGGAGCCGCTGCGCGGTCTCGGCCTGGAAAGCCTCGGCGAGGCGTTCGAGGGAAAAATCCGGCTCCTGCTCGCGCGCCTTGCGGAAAATGTTTCGCGCGCGCACGACGGCGTATTGCACGTAGGGGCCAGTTTCACCTTCAAAACTGAGGGCGTCCTTGAAATCGAACGCGATAATTGTCGACCGCGTGTACTTCAGCAGAAAATAGCGCAGCGCACCGATAGCAATGGCATGCGCGACGCTCGCACGCTCCGCATCGGAGAAATCTCGATGCCTCGCATCCACTTCTTCGCTGGCGCGTTTCTCCATCTGGTCCAGCAAATCATCGGCCTTCACGCCCTGGCCTTTGCGCCCGCTCATTTCGATGTACGGCCGCTTGGCATCTTCTTGCGTCACGGTATAGCCAAGCTCTACGGCACATCGGGGTGTTAGTCCCACCACGTCGTACGCAATGTGCACCAGATGATTCGCCTGTTCCTCGAAGCCCAGCGCGCGCAAACCCTCCCGCACTACTTGTTGCGGATACTTTTGCCGTGAATCGATCACGTTGAATACTTCCTGCGCATTTCCAAACCTCGGCACCGCGCCGCCCGATTCCTGCCCTTGCATCGAAGTGGCCGACGCGACGTGTCCGTCCGGATGCTCGTGGAAACGCTCATAGCGAAAATCGCGCTCCAGCAGCCCGAATTTCCAAAGATGGTACGCAATGTCCTTGCCAACGTACGTCACCGTGCCATTCGACCGCACAATAATTTTCGCTTCCATTTCCGCGCCGTCAGTCGTTTCCGCTTCGGGCTCCGCCGCGTCACTCATGGGCATGATCCAGCAGCCCGCTTGCTTTCCCGAAGTCGCCATGCGAATGGCCCCGCGCTCGCGCAGCATTCGAAACGCCGTTTCCCAAAACTTCATCCCCAGCACTTCGCTTTCGCGCGAAAGCAGGTCGTAGTCGATTCCCAGGCGGTCCATCGTCTTCAAATGGATGTGCAGAATCTCCGTCGAAACAAAGTCCGCCATTTCGGCGACCGCGCCGTGGCCCTCTTCGATTTCCTTCATGATCTGCCCGCGCAACGCCAGCCGCTCTTTGTCTTCCGCGAGGAATTGCGTGGTCCACGCGTACAAGTCCCAGCAGTAATAATCGAAGCGCGGCTCCGTCTTTGCCGCCAGCGCGCGTACCTGTTCCAACGACAGTTTGTCGCGATGCAGGAATCCCAGAATCACGTCGGCAACCTGCACGCCTGTATTGTCGATATAGTTTTGTACTTCGACGTTTCTTCCCGCGTGGCGCAGCAGCCGCACAAACGTATCGCCAATCACCGCGTTGCGCACATGCCCGATATGCGCGGCTTTATTCGGATTGATCGCCGTGTGTTCGACGATTGCTTTGAGTGAATTTGCTGACGCGGGAACGGCCTCGCGCCCCACGGTTGAAGACGCGGAGCGAAAAAAGGCGGCGCGATCGAGATAGGCATTCAAGTATCCCGCGCCGGCGATTTCAAATCGGCCGACACCGTCAATCTTCCCAATCGTTGACGCGATTTCCTGCGCGATCTGGCGCGGCGCGCGTTTCAGACGTTTCGCGAGTTCGAAGCAAACGGGCGAAGCGATCTCGCCCATTTCAATTTTCGGCGGCCGCTCCGTGACGACGTTGATGTCGATCGCGTATTTCTCGCGGATGAACGCCGCCAATGCCTCGCGAACGCGCTTTTCAATCGACTGATACACGAATTCTCTTTCGCAAAAAGGGTAAGCGATTATATGGGCATCGAGGGGCGCAGTCAAAAATCCGCTGCCTGCGACTCGCCACGGCGGGCAGGCCGCCGCAGTCCAAAGGAGAAAAGGAGCGAATGGCTCTGGTCAGTTCCGCCATGCGGCGTCGGGAGGGGACCTCAGCTACGAGGGCAAAGGCGAAAGGGACAGCGGCGGTTGCGTGCTGTGGCGGCGTGACGTAGATTGGAGATGATGCGGGAATTTGAGCCACAGAGGCTGCTGCGAAATCCACATTTGATGACGCTGGCTGCGGCGTTTTGGCCGCGGAAGTATTCGTATTTGCCTCCAACGCGGGCGAGATTATTCGAGACGGAGCCGGGGACGCGCGTGCGAGCCGATTGCCACTGGCAGAGCGAACCTTCGCGGCATCCGGTGCTGGTGCTGCTGCACGGGCTCGAAGGATCGAGCGATTCGGCTTACATGCTGGGCACGGCGGACAAGGCTTTCGCGGCGGGATTCAGCGCGCTGCGATTGAACCAGCGGAATTGCGGCGCGACGGAGGATTTGACGCCGACGCTTTACAACTCCGGGTTGAGCTGCGACGTGCGCGCGGTGGTGATGGAGCTTATCGAAAGAGATCGCGTGCCGGAAGTTTTCGTGGCGGGATTTTCGATGGGCGGAAATTTGGTGTTGAAAATGGCGGCGGAATTCGGCGACTTCGCGCCGCCGGAGTTGCGCGCGGTGGCGGGGATTTGCCCGTCGGTGGATTTGGGCGCGTGCGCGGATGCGATTGATCTGCCGCAGAATCGCCTCTACGAACATCATTTCGTGAAGCGGCTGAAACGGCGGATGCGCGCGAAGGCGGCGCTGTTTCCGGGGCGCTTTCCGTTGAATGGAATGGAGCGCGTGCGCACGGTGCGCGAATTCGACGATGCGATCACGGCGAAGTTCTGTGGGTTTCGCGACGCGAATGATTATTACGAGAAGTCGAGCGCTCTGGGAATGCTGGGAAAAATTCGCGTGCCGGCGCTGGTGCTGACTTCGCAGGACGATCCGATGATTCCGTTCCGGTCATTCGAGAATGCGGATTTGCGCGCGAATCCACATTTGGAATTCGAGGCGACGCGGCATGGCGGACACTGCGCGTTTATTTCGAGGGAGCGCGGGGAGGAACGGTTTTGGGCGGAGGAGCGGATTGTGGAGTTTTGCAGGGAGAATAAGAGGAGTGATGAGTGACGAGTGACCCGTGACGCGTGGACCGTGGCCTTTATTCTCCGGGATAGACGAATGACAAGCAAAAACCCGCTGCGGCTATGGGACGCGCAAGCAAAACCCGCACCCTTAAAACCGATCCTTCGTTCCTCAGGACCAGAAGGTGCGGCACCCGCAGAAAAAGCCTCAGGGTCAGGCGTCGCAGAGACAGCGCCGTCGAGACCCTTCCTACGCCAGGGCAGGCCTGAGCTACAGTACGGCAACTGCGAGCAAAATCCGCACCCTTAAAATCGATCCTTCGTTCCTCAGGACCAGAAGGTGCGGCACCCGCGGAAAAAGCCTCAAGGTCAGGCGTCGCAGGGACAGCGCCTGCCGGGACCTAAGCTACGGTGGGTGCTGCTGTTTACTTTCTATCTCCCTGCGGGTTGCTTTTCACTATGACGCGGCGCAAGCTCAACATTCATACTGAAATTGCGGAGGATTGGCGGCGTCTTTATAAAAATGGCGACTAACGCACCGAAATCGAAGCCTTTCCAAGTGTCCCAGCCAGACATTCCGGGCGTTCCGCACGGGAGAGGAGGGGCGCACACGAGGTGGCAGTTTTACATTTGGGCTGGCGGAGGCGCTGCGGGATTAATTTTGCTTGTTCTGATGGTTTGGTGGGCGCGCGCTGCAACACGGTCCGCCCAGCCTGCACCAATCGCCGAAGCGCCTCCCATCGTGGCTCCCGCGCCGTTGCCCGCGCCCGCGCCGAAATTGCCGGTTGCTCCCGGAATTGTTGCCACCACGGAAGAGTTGTCGCGTCCCTGGTCAACTCAGAGGTTTACTTACAGCAACAAACCCGGCGATAGCTTCCCCGCAATGGTCGTGCGCCTGCCAGGGAACGCGTACTGGGCGTTTTCACTGCGAGTGCCGTACGGAACTTGCCAACTGGAACTGCTTAGCGACCTGCCGCAACTTCGCCGCACCTACAAATTTGCCGCGGCGCACCCGATGCTTGCCGATCCCTGCACGCACACACTTTATGACTTGACGAAATACGGGAGCGGCCCGAACGGACTCGTGCGGGGCGCGGTAGTCGCCGGCACGGGAATCCGCCCTCCGATCGCCATCGAAGTTCACGTCGAAGGCCAACAAATCATCGCCTCCCAGGCCGAAAAGCAATAGCAGTCCGTCGTTTCGCAGCCGCCTGTAATTAAAAATGATACTGCCGCTTCCGAAACCGGCGTGGCACTGCGCTAAGTTTTCGATGATGACGTTCCGGTGTACGCCACAGGTTTTGAGAGCGTCAATCGTAAGACGTGCCGTCGCGGCAGGCTCGTTCGGACGACGCGCATTCTTTGTGCTGGGCTGCTTGGCGCAGTGAGCGCGACTGGGCCATAATCGCGTGCACGCTGCGTGGTCGCGCATAGCGTTTCGGCGCGCAAGCGTCGATGGGAATCGAGCGACGGCGAAATGTTACCGGGCACCAGAAAATCGCGGCTCACGGAACGCGCTTCCGTCCATCTGGACATGGCTCGCGGAATCGCGGCGGTGGCCGTTCTCATTGGGCACGTGCGCGGGATCTTCTTCGTCGACTATCATCATCTTGCGGAACATTCGGCGCTGGTTTCCCCGTTTTATGGCGCGACGGCGCTGGGGCATCAGGCTGTCGTCGTATTCTTCGTGCTCAGCGGATTTTTCATCGTCTCGAGCATCGCGGACTCGTTCGAGAAGCAAAGGTGGTCGTGGACAGCGTATCTGGTCAATCGAGTCACGCGCCTGAGTTTGGTGCTGATTCCGTCGCTGATTCTTTGCTGGGTCCTTGACCGGATCGGCATGGCGATGGCCGCGAGTGCGCCCGTTTACCAGCAGGCCGTTGCGAATCTGTTTACGCAGAGCGTTGCGAGCCTTGAGACGTTCCGAAATTTCGCGGGGAATTTATTTTATCTGCAGGGAATCCTCGTGGAGCCGTTCGGTTCGAACGCGCCACTCTGGAGCTTGAGCTACGAATTCTGGTACTACATTATTCTTCCGCTGGCGATTTGCGCGCTCGTGAAGCGCTACCGGCCCCCGACGCGGTTCGCGTATCTGGCGCTGGCGATTGTCGTGACGTGGTTTGTCGGCTTTCAAATCGCGCTGTATTTTCTGATCTGGCTGCTGGGAGGCGCCATCGCACTTTCGCGCGTGGTGAAATGGGCTGCGGTGCGATTCTCCGGAGCCATCCTCGCGGCCACGATTCTATTTGTGGTCGTGCTCGGAGTCAGCGTGGCGCGTCCCGTAGGTTCCGCGTTTCTGATGGACTCGATCGTGGCGCTCGTATTCGGCCTTTGGATTTACGCGGTGGTCGAAGCGCCTGAAAAATCAATGCCCGCCTTTTATGCCAAGCCCGCCCGGCTGTTCGCGGGTTTTTCGTACACGCTGTACTTAACGCACTTCCCGATAGTTTTCCTGCTGCATGCGCGGATTCTTGGGGCGCGCGTGTGGAATCCGACCTTCATTCATTTGGTATACGCGCTGCTGATCGCCGTGGGCGCGACGCTGGTCGCGTATCTGCTGGCCCTGGGTACAGAAACAAAAACGGCGGCTGCGCGGCGCAAAGTGATGTCCCTGTTACCGTCGGCGCGGCGTCCCGTGATTTCCTCATGACGAAAGGGAAGGGGAGTAACTGATCGTTTCGATATAGCTACTGACATAGCTACGCAAAAATAAAAACCGCTCCACCGAAAATTCCTGCGGCGGAGCGGTTCACTTACATGGGATGCGCGCGACGTGCACATAACGGGCACATGGCGTGCACGTGGCGTGATTTAGCTTTACTCCGTCGCGGGCGTCACCAACTCCACTCTTCGCGCGACGATTTCCGGCTGGTTCGTTTGCTGGTCGACTAAAATGAACCCCACCACTCGTAAGCGCATCGGCTGCGTCCCCATGAGCGCTGAGAGGCCACTCAAGTTGACGAATTTGGTGAAGTTCGTGGTGATTACCGTCACCGGCTGCGGCAGCAGTACTCCGGCGAGGAAATTGTCATTCAACTGAAAACTGCCTGCGTTCCCATTCTGTATCTGCGTGCTTCCCGGAACCCAATCGCCCTGCTGGCCTTGGCGTTCGAGCACGACGCGATGCACGGTGAGCGTTTGCGAGCTTCCCGATCCTGTCAACGCGCCGCCGACGCCCACACGCTGCCCCGGCGCGAGCGTTGTGTTGCTGAACAAGAGCGCCGTTAGCGGATTGTGGAAGTCGGCGATGTAATATTTTTCGGAACCATTCAGCGTCAATGGATTGATTTGCCCGCTAGGCGCGACCGAAGAAATATCCGGCAGCTCCGTGCGGGTGTATACATCAATTTGCGTGGCGGGATTCGGGCTGGGCGGATTGACGAAGGTAATGAGTCCGCCGAGAAAGAAATGATCCTGCGAGACGATTTCGATTTCGTCCGCGTCGATGCCGTGTGTTACGCGGTCAAGTTTTCCGGAGATTTCGACGATGGAGTTCGTGGTCAAATCGGAGAGGGAACCGCCGTCGTCCCACTGCGTCTGCGCGTTTGTGGTTACGTTCCACTGGCGGCTGTGCGGCCCTTGCGCCGTGAACGCTGACGAGTTCGTGTCGACGCTGACCACGCCGGCGCGAAAATCATCGATTTCCGCTTCGGAGTCGTCGGCCGTGAGAGCGCGGACGTCGAACGTGGGATTAATTGTGCCGGTAAGTTGTCCGTTCGTGGTTTGGATTGTCTGGCGCAAATCCAAATCGATCAGCAGTCCGACGAGATCGTTTTGATCCACAACGAGCGATTTCGCGAGCGGCACCGTCACGGTAAAGGTTGGAGGGGTCGCGTTGAGCGAGTTCAACGCTGGAGGGGACTGCGTTGTGTCGAGAAAACCGATCACCGGAGTCGAGCCGGTAATGGTGACGCTGGTGTACGTTCCCTGCGGCACGCTATCGAGATCAATCAAATCGTGCAATCCGTCGAGCTTGGCAAAATCCACGCTCGCCGGATTCGACAGCACTGACAACGAGCCGCCGGAGTTATTCACTGTCACGCCCGTGATCAACACCTGAAACGAGACAACGCTTGGGAGGGACGGCGGAGCATCCGTGCCAATCGTAAAAACATTTCCCATCTGAGGTGGCGGCGGAGTCGAATTCATGGAACCAGCGCTACATCCGCTCATCACGAACAACAAAATTCCTGCAACGAACACACCAATACTCTTCTGGATTCGCATCCCTTTTCTCCTATTCCACCCCGGAACGTACAAAAAATGGCCGACGAAACTCTTACCTTGAAAAATACACGCCCCACTGAAGCTAGCTGCGAGAACAATCCAGTGAGCTTGCTTCACTGAACTTGCTCTCCGTCAAACACGTGGCGGGGGGAAAAGTTGCGGCGTAAAAAGCAGCCTCGGGTTCGAGCGCGGCATCAAAAAAGTATTGGGCCCGCTAAGTTGACACGAAGTCGCAGCGGAGGCTTCTCGGGAATTGGTTGCATCCAAGCTGCGGAACGCGGAAAATAATACCCGGGGGAAGAAAAATGCGCAGAACGGGGATCGGTCTTTTGATTTCGCTGGCCGCACTCGGGGTCCTGACCATTGGCTGCGCGAAAAAAGCGAATGACGCGCAGTTGACGACCAGCATCAAGGCGCAAATGTTCTCGGACCCGCAAACGAAGGATTCGAGCTTGCAGGTGGCGGTGAAAGACGGCGTGGTCACGCTTTCCGGCACGGTGCCGAGCGACGGGGCGCGGTACGAAGCCTACAAACTGGCGAGCACGACGCCGGGCGTGACAAAAGTGGATGACCAGACCGTGGTGCAAGCGTCCGCGCCGCCAACGCAAACTGCCGAAGCGACGCCTCCTGTTACAGCGCCGGAAGAAGCGCCGGCTCCTGCTCCCGCCGCAACGCCGAAGAGTGGCAGTTCGCGCAGCGCCCGCGCGCGCAGCGCTCGCGAGGAACGCGTTCGCGAGGAGAATGCGCGTCGCCAGCGCGACGCTGAAGCACGCGCCGCTCAGTCGCGCGAGGCGGAGGCGCGCGACGCCGATGCCAGGCGCCGTGATCAGGGCCAAACTCGAGATTCGGCCGAGGCCCAGAGAGAGGCGCAGCAATCAGCGCAGCCTCCCGTCGAGGCAGCACCGCCTGCTGCCGTTCCTGCTCCCGCGCCACCGCCGGAGCCTCTGACAGCGACTTTTCCTCCGGGCACCACGGTTGAAATTCAAACGGTCGATCCGGTCGACACTGCAACCAATCACGTGGGCGACGAATTCCAAGCCACACTGGCGCAGCCGCTCACTTCAGCGGGCGTGGTTGTGGTCCCTGCGGGCACGAACATCTATATGCGTCTGACGGAGGCGCAAAGTTCCGGGCAATATAAGGGCCGCAACGAATTGCAGCTTCAACTGGTGCGGCTGGAATTCAATGGGCACGAGTATCCTGTCAATTCAGACCCGTACACGGAAGCGGGGAAGTCGCGCGGCAAAAATACCGCCGAGAAGGTTGGGGGCGGCGCGGCCATCGGGGCAATCATCGGCGCGATTGCCGGAGGCGGAAAAGGCGCGGCGATAGGCGCGGGCGTTGGCGGAGCGGGCGGCGGCGTCGTTCAGGGCGTTAGCAAAGTGAAGCCGCTGCGCATCCCGTCCGAGACGCGGCTGGATTTTCGTCTTAGCCAACCAATGAAGATCACGTATATGCCTCATCATCGCTCCCACGAGTAAGGGCCAGGTCGCGCAGGCGTTCTGTATTGGGAGGCGAATTCGTGCCAGAAGTGCGCAGGCAAGAGGCGCACAGGCTGAAGCCTGTGCCACTGTCAGCCACTCCGGATCGCGTATATGCCTCATCATCGCTCCCACGTCGCGCTGCAACGGACGGTGTTCACAGGGACTTCAAGAACTCGATGAGCGCCTGCTGGTCGGCGCGTTTCAATCTTTCAAATTTCTGAGTCACCTGATTCGCCTCGCCGTGGTGTCTTGCAATCGCGTCGAGGAATGTCAGCGATGCGCCGTCGTGCATCAATCGCGGGCGCAAGCGCACTCCCCAGAGCGGGGCGGTACGAATCTTGTTTCGACTGCTCTGGAAATCCTGCTTCGACATGTAACCGGCCATCCTCTGAAACACTCGGCGCCCATAGTGCTCGGGCGTGGCCTGCAGGATCCCGTCTCCCGTGCCCACATCGTGCATCAGGAAATCGCTATACGGATAAAATTTAACGGAGGCGAGGGCTGCGGGAATGGTGAACGTTCCGCCATTGATTTTCGTTCCCGCGGGAGCGGTGGTCAGCGATTCGACGTGGCACGTCGCGCATCCAACTTTTTCGAACAGCGCTTGGCCCTTCTTCGCAGCGGCGCTGGCCGCAAGCTCCGCATCGCGCGCGGGCGCTTTGGAGGCGCGAATGAAACGCGCAAAGTGGTCAACGTCGGCGAGGCCGTCCGGCCCCGGAGTGTCATTCGGTTCGGACGCGGTGTTGCACAGCTTGGTTACCTCATCAGGCTGCAGGCGGGTCGTAATGCCCATCTCGTTCAAGTAGGCGTCGGCCGCAAACGACAGCAGACTGGCGTGCACATCTTTCCAGCCGAAACGCCCCACGCCCATCTGTCCCGGCGCTTCCACGATGGGCACATAGAGAACCTGGCCGCAGATTTTTCCGTGCGACGATTTGCATTGTTGCTTGGAAAGATCAATCAGCGTTTGATCGGCAACGGCTTCGACGAAACCATCACCCAAAAGATTCACGGAAATGCGAAACGTGCGAATCGTGTCGACATCCGGGACGCGTTCCTGAATTTCCTTGTCAGGAAAAGCGCCGTTGGGGCAAATGGCTCGGTCATTGACCAGCGAGCGGCCGCTGATTACTTCGGCTCCGTGAGCGATGGGAATGTCGGGCGTGAGGAAATGGCCGTTCGGCCCCAGATGGCCCGCGCGCAATTCTCCCTGCTGCGAAGCCCCTCCGGATACGGGATTCTGATGGCATTCGCGGCACGATTGCGCGTTGTAGAGCGGCCCGAGGCCGTCGCTTAGCTGCTCGGTTTCGTCGAATTTCGTTTGGTCGGCCTGATGCGTTGCCTCGTCGACCATGCCGTTGGTTTTGTCGTCGAAGCCTGTGGGCGCGTCTGAAAACTGGGTGGCGGTGCAAGCAAGAGCAAAGGTCAGGGCAACCGCTGCGATGAAAATCCTCATGGATTCTCCCTCCTCGAGCGGAATTGGGAGCGGGGTTACGGTATGGATACCACTTTCTTGGTCCAGGTCAAAGGCGAAAGTAGAGGAGGCTTGTCTTAAGGTGCTTCGCAGTTTTCACGCTTGTTCTTGGCAGATGCCGGTCCTTAGCGTTCTTTTCCGCTTGCGATTGTGAGGAACTCTTTCCGGATGGCTTCGTGGTCTTCATGGTTTAGCGATATTTATTTCGTCATAAGAAGGTACAGAAATTGTGGCGTGGAGCGTACCGACCTCTCCATCGGCCACATTCTTGACGGCGATCGCCAAACGATACGCTCCCGGCGTAATAGGTACGTTGAATTCACAATCCCGCTGAGTCGCGTCAGAACTGCATTGGCCATCGCGATTGATTCTGCGCTCAAAAGTATCGACGACCCAATCTGGTCTGCTGATGCGGCAAAAAACCTCAAATCCCTTCGATGATTCTCCGCGGTTGTTCTTGGAGGCAATCTGCTCGTTTAGAACCTGGATTACGATCTTTGCCAATGTCCTAGCATGCGTTGCTCTGGCAAATTTTATTCGATAATTGAAGTGGACTTGCTCAAGGTTGACCCGGGAATCCAGCATCACTTGTAGGTCCTTGAATTGGACTACGGGCGTCGGCGCTACCCCGATGTACAAGCGCACGACGGGCCGCATCGCCGACACCGGACTCGCCCCTTGACCGACTGCGAGCCCCAGAATGGTCGGCATACCAATCAACCTTTCGTCGATTTCCATTTCCGAAGGTGCGGCGAGGCGATAGGCTCCCGATCCGCTTCGGTCTACGAATTCAAAATCGACATTATCGCCAACGTTTTCAATATGGCTGTAGTGCCACACCTCTTTTGAATATCCATTGGCCCCAGCGCCCTTTTCCGACTGCCTGCCGATTTTGCCCTTCTCTTTTTGCGAATGAATGGAATCCGGCGGACCAAAAGCAACGTAGATTCGACCCCTATCTGTCGCGAACCCGGCAGTCCGCGTTCCAAATTTCTGGTCCGCGAAAACTATCCGTTCGTAGTGCTCTTGTTTGAAGCTATTGGTGAGTGATTTTGGGTTCGGGGCACGTCTGGCCCAAAACTGTTCGATGAACTCCTCTCTTTCCCGATCTGTTGACAAATGGAGGAAAGCACTCCGTTCCTCGCGCGAAATAATGCAGGCAGCGTCTTCCGTCAGCCAATATCTGGCAATTTCTGGGAGCCGCTCAATAGCCTCTCTCTCACGCTTCTCGCTATGCTCTTGGTCCTGCGCTCCAAAGCAAGGAAATGCCGATACTTCCATCTCGAACATCGTAATGGGCGCAGATTCCGTCTGACTCGCGTGAACATGCCGAGCTGTAATAACAGCAGCGCACAGCACTCCAGATAACAATAGAGCGCAACAATGGGTTGACCAATAGCGCTTCATCCCCCCCTCCTTGAACATTGAAGATTCACTGTGTTCGCTGCGGGTTGGTTCCCGCTTCTGCTTGCGTTGGCGCGATTGGTTAACTTACGATAGCTGGCTGAATCGCGCGCGAACCGTTCGCGCGGGTGAATGACTCACGGCGCGCAACAAAAATGCTTTGGCGAACGATTTCGCGCGAATACCGCGTGACAAGTACGCACCCAAAACATTTATGACACACAGGCACGACATATAAATGCTCGGACAAACTATTTCGCACTATCGGATTATTGAAAAACTGGGCTCCGGCGGCATGGGCGACGTTTATCGCGCCGAAGACACGCGCCTGAGGCGCATGGTGGCGCTGAAATTTCTGTCGGACGATTTGCGGCGCGATCCTCTTTCTCTGGAACGTTTCGAGCGGGAAGCGCGCGCCGTCTCGGCGCTGAATCATCCGGGCGTCTGCGTTCTCTACGATATTGGGGAGCACGAAGGGCGGCGCTTCCTGGTGATGGAATTGCTGGACGGGCAAACGCTGCGCGAACGCATCGGCGGGAAGCCGTTGGCGAATGACGTTCTGCTCGACCTGGCGATTCAAATCGCAGACGCGCTGGACGCGGCGCATTCGCGCGGCATCGTTCATCGCGATTTGAAGCCGGCGAATATTTTCATCACGACGCGCGGGCAGGCGACAATTCTCGACTTCGGCTTGGCGAAGCAATCGCTGGGACGCGCGGTGGGCGCCGTTGGCGCGATTGCAAATACGCCGGTCAGCGATGTGACGACCGACAACATGCTCACGACTCCCGGCTCGACGCTGGGGACGGTTTCTTACATGTCGCCGGAGCAGGCGCGCGGCACGGAGCTCGACACGCGCTCCGATTTATTCAGTTTTGGGGCGATTCTTTACGAGATGGCGACCGGCCAACCCGCTTTTCCCGGCAATACGCCCGCCGTGATCTTCGACAATATTTTGAACCGCATGCCCGCAGCGCCGAGCGAGGTGAATCCCAACCTGCCTCCGAAGCTCGAAGAAATTATCGGCAAGTCGCTCGAAAAAGATCGCGACCTGCGTTATCAAACTGCCGCCGAGATGCGCGGAGATCTGAAGCGGTTGAAACGCGATACGGATTCGTCGCGCGTCGCCGGAGCACTCACGACACCACAACGCGCAATGCCCTCTGCTTCCAGCACCACTCCTGCTGCCGCGCCATCCAGCGGCAGCTTCTCGCGCCAATCGTCGGTGCAAATTCCCGCGGCTACGGCCTCGGCGCAGTCGATCGAAATATTACCGCGCCGAAAATCCAACGCCGTGAAATGGACGGGGATCATCGTGGTGATTCTGATCGCCATTGCGCTGGGCGCGGCCGGAATGCATTTCTGGCATCGCAGCATGCCGATGATGACGATGACACAGGCCACCACTCCGGCATTCCAGCAGATGACGATTTCGCGGTTGACCACTTCCGGCAACGTTGGTCCCACAGGAATTTCTCCCGACGGCAAATGGCTCGCCTACGTCGTCAACGAAAATGAGGAAAGCCTTTGGGTCCGCCAGATCGTCACCGGCAGCGCCGCGCAAGTCATTCCGCCCAGCCCGGTCAATTTCACCGAGGGCGGCCTGACTTTTTCTCACGATGGAAATTATTTGTATCTCGTGCTGACGCCCCAGGGCAGCAAGGTCGCTGTCCTCGAACAAGTTCCTTCTCTTGGCGGTTCTCCACGTCAGCTCATTTCGGATATCGACAGCCCCATCAGCTTTTCTCCTGACAGCAAGCAAATCGTTTTCGTGCGCGATTCGAGCAAGGCGGGCACTTCTTCGCTGATGCTCGCAAATTCCGATGGCTCCAACGTTCGCGCCATCGCCACCGTGAAAAGTCCCCTTGCCTTCAACACAGCTGGCCCGGCATGGTCCCCGGACGGCAAACGCATTGCCGTGGGTTTCCTGCCTGCCGGATTTCTGGCCTCGGGAATTGCCGAAACGGTTGACGTCGCCAATGGCAAAGCCACGCCGCTCGGCAACGCGAAATGGAACAACATGCGCCAGATCGCCTGGATTCCCGATGGCTCCGGCATCGTCTTTTCTTCTGCCCGCGCCGGCGAATCCAATTCCATCAACGCGCAACTTTGGGAACTCTCTTATCCCAGCGGAACCGAGCGTAGAATCACAAATGATTTGAATTATTACGTCGACGCCAGCATCACCGCCGACGGCGCGAGTCTCGTAGCCATCCAAGCCGGACCTTCCTCCGCCTTGTGGACCATGCCGGGGGCTGTTTCCAAGCTCGCAAAAGCCTCCCCGCGCCAGATTCTCTCAGACATGGAAGGCGCCCCCGGCCTGCTCGGCGCCGCGTGGACCCCTAAAGGCGAAATCATTTATGGCTATTATGTTTCCGGACAGGTGGGCCTCGCTCGAATTTCCGCCGACGGCAACTCCCGCGAACTCAACACCGGCTCGAATTTCTCCCTTGGCCCTTCGGCCTGTGGGAACTCCAACTATTTCGTATTCACCACCACGGCGGGGTTGGCGGGAGCCGACGACGATGGCGGAAATATTAAGCAACTCACTTCGCACGGCGCTTCGCACGGGGCTCCGCAAGGTGGAGATGTTTTCCCTGCGTGTTCGCCCGACGGCAAGACCGTTTTTTTCGACCGTCTCGACAACGGCCAGTCCCGCCTTTGGCGCATCGGAATCGACGGGCAAAACGCCAGGCAAGTCGCGGACAAGAGTTATATGACGCCCGCGATTTCTCCCGACGGCCGCCGCCTCGCCGTGTTGGATTATGCCGACGGTCCCAAAACTCAGCTCATCGTCCTCGATGCTGCAACCGGAACCGTGCAATCCACTTACGAAATGAATCAGCAGCTGTCAATTTCCGGGGGCCAGAGGCGCATGACGTGGGCCCCCGACGGCCGCTCCATCATTTACATCGTCGATGACGGCGGTTCGAGTACATCGAATCTCTGGGAACTGCCCATCGACCCCGCTGGAACCTCGCCCGCCAAGGTCAAACCGCCGAAGCAAATCACAAGGTTTGCTTCCATGATGATTTGGTCGATTGCCTTTTCGCCCGACGGCAAGCAACTCATCCTCGCGCGCGGCCGTATGTCCACGGACGCCGTCCTGCTCTCGCATTTCCACTGATTTACGCGAAAGCGCGCGTGAAACTCAGGTCAAAACACGTGTAACTCAGGTCGAAGCGAAGGATCTTGGACAGGGGGACGGCTGTCCTCGAACTGCCCATTCTGCCAGTAGTTTCGCCATCTTTAATATGTGTAAGCTAGGCGTGAGATTGTGTCGCTGGTTGGAGCGGGAGTCGCGGAGTGCACCGGATGGAATCCGAGCTACGGCGGGTGGGGCAGGGCGAGTGGTGGCTTTGGGTGTCCGCAGCCGTGGTGACGGTGCTTTCGGGGATAGGCTTCCTGCTGACCTCATTTCACTCGCTTTTCCTGCACAACGAACACTTCTTTGAGATTCGGTCGGAGCAAGCCAGGTGGGGGATACTCAGCTTACTGCTGGTTTTCGACGCGTGGCTAGTGTACCGGCAGTTCGTGTTTCGGCGGCAGCGAAGACGGTTCACTGAGCAGGCTGCGGGCCCGCGAACGACGACCGAAGAGGCGTATGATCCACTTCGCATGGATGCGGTGACAGGCTTGTATACTCGCACTTCGGTGGAGCAGCGACTCGGAAAAGAGGTGGCGCGCGCGAAGCGGAACAATCTGCCGTTGAGCCTGGTGGCGTTTCATCTGGACGATTTGGCGGAACTTGGTAAACGCTACGGGAGCGAGACGGGCGAGCTGATCCTGAAAGAGTTCGCGAACCGTTTGAGGAAAGCGAGCCGCGGGACGGATTTTTGCGCGCGTCTTGGGAACGATGATTTCCTGGTGATTCTGACCGAATGCAACTTACGGGGCGCGAAAACGGTTTCTGATCGCGTGGGTACGGTGGAGATGAAGTGCGGCGGACGGGAGGTTGCGCTGACGTGCTCGGTTGGATGGATTGACTACAAACCGGGTGAGGTGCCCTCGGACCTGTTTAAGCGAGCCGGGGAGGTGCTGCAACTCTACAAAGAGGCGAGCAAGGATAGCTCGTCGACAACCCTGATCATCAGTTAGCGCCCACCAGAGTTAGTGCCCACCAGTCGGCGCCCTCCGCAGTTTGTCCCAAGTCGAGCGAAAGTCCCAGCGAAGTGTGTGCGGTTACGCGACAGGATGCTCCCGCAAACGGACAAGTTGGTTGATTTCGGCGAATCGCTCGACATCTAATGCGTTGACTCCACAACGGTTAGCAAATCAAGCCTTCGGAATCTGACCTGCGTACTCGCTTTGAAGAATTGCCAGGGGTGTATCGATGGGGACACTCGTGCAGGATGTCCGTTATGGGTTGCGGATACTGAGGAAGTCGCCTGCTTTTACCGCAATTGCCGTGTTGACGCTGGCATTGGGGATTGGCGCGAACACGGCGATTTTCAGCTTTGTGGATGCTTGGATGATTAAGCCGCTGCCATATCCGCAGGCCGACCGATTGATGGTGCTGGTGTCCCACGACAAGGTAAAGGGCTGGGTGGACAACGCGGTCACTTCGACGCCGGATTTCTACGATTATCGAAAACATAACACTTCGTTTGAACAGGTTGCCGCATGGACGGATTGGAATTTCAATCTTACAGGGGATGGGCCACCCGCGCTGGTGGAGGGCGGACGCGTGAGTTGGAATTTTTTTGACACGCTAGGCGTCAAGCCGATCTTGGGGCGCACGTTTATCGCGGATGAAGACCAGTCGGGCGCAGGAAACGTTGCGATTCTCGGCGAGGGACTGTGGAAGAGTCGGTACGCGAGCGACCCGAAGATCGTGGGACGCAGCGTGCAGATTGGCGGCGAGCCATATAGGGTGGTGGGGGTGGTTTCCGGAAAATTCCAGTTTCCTCTGTTGGGGATTGCAAATCTGTGGACTCCGCTGGCGGCGACAGAGAAACAGCGCGCCGACCATGGTAGCTCGTGGTTCGATGCATTTGGACGCTTGAAGCCCGGAGTGAGCGAGGCGCAAGCGGGGGCCGAGGCGACGGAGATTTTTGCCCGTTATGAAAAGGAATATCCACAGACAAATAAGAATGAGACAACATTGCTGAGTCCCATGACTTACGAAATCGGGAGAAATGAAGGCACGGTGCAGGTAATGATTTGCTTCTGGATTGTGGGGCTTATCCTGCTGATCGCGTGCGCGAACGTGGCGAATTTAATGCTGGCACGGGCGGCACAACGGACGAAAGAGATGGCGGTGCGGGGCGCGTTGGGCGCGACAAGGGGCAGGCTGGTGCGGCAACTGCTGACCGAATCGCTGCTGCTCTTTTTGTTTGGCGGGTTGGCGGGGATTCTTTTTGGAGCGTGGGGAATCAGTTGGATTGAGTCGATGATTCCGGGGCACATTCGCGGGTATCTGGTGAATTACGGGCAGGTGAATCTGGACTTCGTGACGCTGAGCTTCACGCTGGGGATTGCGCTGCTGTGCGGGGTGATTTTCGGATTGGTGCCGGCGTTTGAAAGTTCAGGGACGGATTTGAATCGCGCGCTGAAGGAAGCGTCAGGGCAGGCTTCGCGAAGCGGACGCGGCGCGCGGATGCGGCGGATTTTCGTGGCGGGAGAAATCGCGCTGGCGGTGGTGGTGCTGATTTCGACGACGCTGCTAGTGAAGAGCTTCGTAATTTCCGCACTATCGAGCCCAGGATTCAATCCCTCGAACGTGATGATGGCACAAGTGTCGCTACCCAAAGCGAAGTATGCAGAAGATTCGCGCAAGCGAAATTTCAGCGAGGATGTGCTGGCGCGCATACGGGCGCTGCCGGGAGTGATTTCGGCGGGCATGGCGAGCGGCGTGCCGTTCGGCGGCTTCGGCCGAACGGTCGAGGTGGAAGCGGTGGACAAACCGGCGCCGCGACCGGGCGAGCAACTCGGGGCACTTTTCACAGCGGCGTCTCCGGATTATTTTTCGGCGATGCAAATCGGTTTGCTGAAAGGCCGCATGTTCACTTCGGCAGATGGACCGGGAAATGCGTTGGTTGTGATTATCGATCAGACATTGGCGCGGCAGTTCTGGCCGAACGAAGATCCCATCGGGCGGAAACTCAGGTTTGGGGACCAGCACGCGGTATGCACGATTGTGGGCGTGGTGAACGACGTCAAAATGTACCAATTGCGCGGACGGCCGAGGCGGGAGATGTACGTTGCGTTGGCGCAGTCTCCTTCACCGACGCTGGGATTTGTGGCGAGGATGGCGGGGAATGCGCCGCCTCTGGCGTCGGCGATTCGCGATTCGATATGGGCGGTGGATGACCAGCAGCCAGTCTCGTCGGTGGAGCAACTCACAACGATGATGGCGATACAGGACTCGGGAAACCGCGTGGTGACGAAGTTGATGGTGTTCTTTGGGGCGCTGGCGCTGTTTCTGGGCGCGTTGGGAATTTACGGCGTGATGGCGCATACGGTGGCGCAACGGACGCACGAAATCGGGATTCGCATGGCGTTGGGCGCGGAACCTACGCAAGTGATGCGGTTGGTGGTGATGCAGGGATTGAAGCTGACCCTGGTGGGAATCGTGGTGGGAGTGATTGTCGCGCTGGGTACGACGCGAACGTTGGCGTCGATGCTGTATGAGGTGACAGCGAGTGATCCGGGAACGTTTGTGGTGGTGCCGATTTTGTTTGCGTTGGTGGCGATTGGGGCGTGTTATGTGCCGGCGCGGAGGGCGGCGCGGGTGGATCCGATGGTAGCGCTGAGGTACGAGTGAAACAGTGGCCAGTGGCGAGTGACTAGTGGTCAGTGAAAGGCTAAAAACGAAAAGCGAGACGGACGGCAAAAGGCAAAAGGCAGTGGCTTGTGGTCAGGGAAAAGCGAAGGCAGAAGAAGATCCCTCGGGGCATGGCCCGTCGCGGCGGGCAAGCGGCTCGGGATGACAGCGGTGGCGGAGAGTTAACGAGTTGACTCGATGTTTTCGACTAGAAGCTGTCTCATAAATACTTTGGAAGCAGAGGAACGACTTTCCTCAGGGGCTAAGGCCCAATGTTTGCTGAGGCTTTTTATGTCGAAGCTAAAGCTCCGACCCCCTAAACTGCATTTATGAGATGACTTCTAGAGCTAAGCGAGTGCTTGAGGAGGGGATATGGCGAAGATGGAACGGGTGAGGGAAGTGGTTCATGGGAAGCTGGATTTGGATGATATGCAGCGGAAGTACGCGGCGGGGTGGCGGTTGGCGGCGCTTGAATGGGAGCGGGAGAGCGAAGGCGCTGGAGAAGCGGACTCGGCTCCGGCGCGGCGGCTGGAAGAGCCTCCGTTTGGATTTCGTGTGGCGAGCGATTGCGCGCACCTGGAAGAGGATCCCGACGAGATGCGCACGCTCAATACGATGATGGAGCTGATTGTTCAGGATATTTCGCTGCCGCGGATGGCGGAGGAACTGAACCGCCGGGGATGCGCGACGCGGGAAGGGAAGCCGTGGAACGCGGTGACGATCTTCAATGTGTTTCCGCGATTGATTGACGCGGCGCCGCGGATTTTCTCTGGAAGCAACTGGCCGGAGCGGCGGCGGGAGATTGCGCGAGTGACATGGAATTCGTAAGACAGTGGCAAGGAAAAGCGCAGGCGGTGATGAGTGGTCAGTGATGAACGGCGAGTGGTCAGCAAACAACGATGACTGCAAAAGCTCAGGTGCGGAGGGCGACTCACACGGGATCTGGGCTGGGCACTGGGAGACGAACGATGATGGCGAAGAGGCGGCGAGCGCTGGGAATGGCAGTTTGCCTGTGCATGACCACGGGCGCTGCGGTGGCCACGCCGAAATCGGAAAGCGCGACGACGTCTGCCGCGGTGCAGGCGCAAAAGACCATTGGTCCGGAGAAGGGATATTTGGTCTTGCAGGGCGGCGGCGCATCGGTCGCAGAGATTTTTCAGCGGTTTGTGGCGCTTGCAGGTGGAGCGAAAGCCAACATCGTGCTGATTCCTACAGCAGCAGCTTCCGGTCTTCCGGGAAATGTGATTCCGGCGGGGCGCCTCGAGCGCATGAGAACGGAGATGGCGCAGCGCCTGGGCGTGGCGAACGTCACCGTGCTGCACACGCTGGATAGGAAGCTGGCGAACTCGGCGGATTTTGCGGAGCCTCTGCGTCATGCGACGGGCGTTTGGCTGCTGGGCGGGGACGAAGAACTTCTCGCGAAGACTTACCACGGCACGCGCACGGAACAGGAACTCGACGCGCTGGTTGCGAGAGGCGGAGTGGTGGGAGGAACGTCGGCGGGCGCGGACATCTGCGCGCCGTTCGTTTTTTTTACGCCGCAGGGGAAAGAAGCGGTGCCTTTGGATGATTTCGCCGATTATTTGAAGCCGGATGGCTTCGGTTTGCTGCGGCAGGCGGTGATTTTGCCGCATTTTGCGCAGCGGCATTTGGAAGTGGCTCCGCCGAAAGTGCTGGCGATTCATCCGGAAGCGCTGGTGATTGGAATTGACGAGGCGACGGCGATTATCGTCCACGGAAACCGGTTCGAAGTCGTGGGCCAGGGAAGTGTGGAGGTCTACGACAAAGCGCACGCGGGCGGGAACCGAACGTTGCTGAAAAACGGGCAGTGGTTCGACCTTGCATCGCGAGCGATTGTGGCCGGCGCGTAGGGAATTTGCGGGTCGAAAAAAGGCTTGACAGAGGCGCCGGCTATCTGTTACATGCTGTAACGCTACAGGGGCTAACATAAATGGCGGCGCGGCGTCTAACAAGGTGAACGGAAGGCACGATCGCGCGAAGCAAGCGCCCGTGGCGCAAAGCAAGAACACGTTCAGCCGGTCGGGGCAAAAGCAGCTCCCTCACCACCGTTCGCAGAAAGGCGCGACCGGGTTCGGGATGACATGACAGTTGGGAGTCGAGCTGAAAGTTCAAGTTGGAGAGAAGACAGGCAAGGCGGAAAGCAACGAAGGGTTGAGGGCGCAAAAAACCTACAATGAGCAACGAGAAGACATTCGCGAGAAAAGGGCGGCCGAAGAATCTGGGGGAAGTGGAGCAGGCGGTGATGGACTACGTTTGGTCGCACGGGCCGTGCACTTCGGAGGCATGCAGGGAGGCGCTGGCGGAGGAACGGCCGATGAAGGAGTCAACGATACGCACGGTGCTGCGGCGGCTGGAGGAAAAAGGCTACGTGGCGCACGAGACGAGTGGGCGCACGTACATTTATCGCGCGGCGGAGGCTCGGCAGAACGTAGCGGCGCGGGCGGTTAAGAGCATCATTGACCGGTTTTGCGGCGGGTCGGCGGAGCAACTGGTGATCGGGATGGTGGACAACGAGGTGCTGGACCGGAAAGTGCTGGAGCGGCTGACGAAGAAAATTGCGACAAAAAAGTGATGAGTGACGAGCGAAAGCCAAAAGCGGCGAAGCGAGATTCTTCCGGCCCAGGGTGAATAGTAAAAGCAGGTCCCTCGCCGCATGGCCCGCCGCGGCGGGCCATGCGGGTCGGGATGACAATCCGAGGTTAGATGAAAAAGAGGACGGGCGCGCGCAGAGGCAGTGACAAGTGACGGGCGATAGGGCAAAAGGGAAAAAGGGAAAGACAGTGACTCGTGGCGAGTGGCAAGTGGCGAGCGAGGGAGGGAAGCGATGATGCCGATAACGACGGGACAAGCGGCGGCGGACTTTCTGAAATATTTGGCGGAGCCGGCGGCGCGTTCGCTGGCGTTGGGCTGCCTGGCGGCAATCGCGCTGGCGGCGTTTCGCGTGAAGCGCGTGCCGCTGCGGCTGCTGGTGTGGACGACGACTTTATACGCGGCACTGGCGATGCCTTTCCTGGGGGCGTTTGCGCCTCGAGTGACGTTTTCAGTTCCGGCGCGGGCGGCGGTGGTTGCGCAGAATGTCGCGCAGCGGTTTGGGCAGAATTTCCGGGGCGAGGACGCGACGATGGCCAGCGCGAAGTCGGACTTCGGGGGAGAGGCCTCACGTCAGTTGCGGCAGACGGCGCCGCAACGGGACGTGAGCTACAAGGGAGACAGGCGGGACACTTCGAGGCTCGGGGCGAGCGTGAGGGACAAACACGAACGGCTTGAGAATGCTGGAACCGTTGCGTTGAGGAACGGCGTAACTGCTGAGGCACGCGGCGAAGTGAAGACGATCACTGTGGGTGGAGAGCCACCTCAGATTGCGAGCACGCGGCGTGAGCAAGGGAAAACGGCAGAGATCACGGCGATTCCGGACTTTGAGCAGGAGGCCTCACGTCAGTTGCGGCAAACGACGCCGCAACGGGATGTGAGCTACAGGCAAGGCAGTCGGGACCCTTCGAAGCTCAGGGCAAGCGTGAGCTACACGGGAGACACGAGGAACCCTTCAACGCTCGGGGCAGGCGCGAGATACGGAGGATTGGCGGCTCGCGTTCCGTGGGTGGCGGTGGGAATGGGAATTTATTTTGCGGTGACGGTGTTGTTTCTTGCGCGGCTGATTGTGGGGATGTTTTTCAGTTGGCGGCTGGAACGCGCATCGGAGGAGATTCATGAGCGCGAAGCGATTCGACTGGTACGCATGCGCGCGTGCATGGGCGGGCTGGAAAGCACGCCGCGACTGGCTGAGACGAAAATGCTTTCGGTGCCGGCGACGATGGGAGTGTTGCATCCGGTGATTTTGCTGCCGGTGGACTGGCGGGAATGGGACGAGGCGAAGCTGGATGCGATTGTGGCGCACGAAGTTTCGCACGTGGCGCGTCGCGATGCGCTGACGCAGAGACTGTCGCTGATTCACCGGGCGATTTTCTGGTTCAGTCCGCTGGCGTGGTGGATTGACCGGCAAATCACGGAACTGGCGGAAGAGGCGAGCGACGAAGCGGCGTTGGCGGGCGGCGCGGATCGGACGCGGTACGCGGAAACGCTGCTGGGATTTTTTGCGGAATTGGAAGCTGCTCCGGGAAGAATTCACTGGGAAGGGATTTCGATGGCGAACGGATGCCGGGCGGAGAGACGCGTGGAGAGAATTCTGTCGTGGAAGGGGAGCAATTCGATGAAGAAATGGCTGGCCGTGATGATTGTGGCGGTGGCGGCGCCGCTGATTTTTGTGGCTGGGTCGGCGCATCCGTTGCTGGCGCAGGAAGATAACGCGCCTAAAAAAGCGCACAACATAATCAAGCCGGGAGGCCCCGTGGCCCCTGCGCTGCCAGCGGCTCCGAAAACAGCGGGTGTGGTCGCGCCGGCGACGCCGGCTCCGGCAGTTGCGGGAACGGCAGTGCCTGCTGACATGCCAGTGCCTCCGAATCCGGAAGCAACTCCATCGCCGGCGAGTGCTCCCACAGAGCCGGGTGCGGGCGCTGGAGAATTTACGCCGGGGCCGACGCCACGAGCGCCGCAAGGTGGAGTCGTCGCCCCAGCGTTGCCGCCTGCTCCGAATTCGGCGCTCGCGCCAGCGGGATCCAGGCGGGTCTACTTGACAACAAGTGTTGCGGCGATTGCGCCAGCCGCGCCGGAAGCAGGAATGGCTTCGGGCGCGCCGATGGTAGCGATCAGCACGGCAGCTCTGCCTGTGCCGCAGCAGTCGCCGGACCAGATTCACACGGGCGCGGGAGCGGGGGCGGGAACAGGACTTGGCGTCGGCATAGGAATACTGCATGAGGGCGATCTGGAAGAGATTGAATCGGAACTGCGCGCGGCACAGAACGAACTGCAGAACGCGACCGCGCAATCGGTGGCCGTGAACACGGAACAAGTGCGTGCGGCGTTGAGGGCGTTGAAGGATGCGCAAGCGGCGTGGGGCGAAGGTGATTCCGCGCAGATGTTGGCCGCGCAGCACGCGCTCGAAAAAGCGCAAAGAATCATGGAGCGGAAAGACGCTTCGCAAGTGGGCGAAGCTCGGTCGGCGCTCGCGGAGGCGATGAGAGATTTGCACGAGGCCGGCCAGAGACAGGCAGCCGCCACGGAAGCACAAGACGCGCGGGAGCAAGCTCAACGGGCTCAGGGCTACGCGAAAGAAGCGCAGGAGGATGCGGAACGGGCGAAGCGTTCGAGCCGCAGCTACAGTTTCGGCTACGGCAACTGGGATGGCGGGCGTTACGTGATTATGACGGGCGACTCGAACAATGTGACGATGTCAGGGTCAGAAGAAGATGTGGAGCACGCGCAGAGGCTTCGCAAAAAAATGGGCGGCGGAGACTTGATCTGGTTTGAGCGCGATGAGAAGTCCTACGTGATCACGGATCCGGCATTCATTGCGAAAGCGAAGGCGCTGTTTGCGCCGGAGGAAGCGCTGGGGAAGCAACAGGAGGAGCTTGGACGTCAGCAGGAAGCTCTGGGAAAACAGCAAGAGGCGCTGGGCGACCAGATGGAAGATGTGAAAGTAAAAATACAAGACATCGCGCCGCAACTCGAGGAAGTGCGGGCGCGGCTGAAGGAATTGCAGGCGACGGGCGCTACGCAGAGAGAGTTGGGACGATTGCAGGGGGAGCTCGGGCGGTTGCAAGGCGAAGTGGGGCGGTTCCAGGCTCAGGCGGGCGTTGGACAACGGGAAATTGGGCAGCAACAGGGAGAATTGGGACGCAAGCAGGGCGAGCTCGGGCGGCATCAAGGGGACTTAGGACGGCAGCAGGGCGAGTTGGCGAGGAAGGCGTCGCGGGATTTGCGAGGGATGTTTGACGATGCGATAGCGAAGGGGATTGCTAAGCCGGAATAAAAGCAGTGGTCAGTGAACAGTGGGCAGTGGCCAGTGAAGGGCGAAGACGAAACTCGAAAAGCGAAAGTCGAAAGTAGAAATGGAATGCGACCCCCCTTCGCGAAAAGCGCTCCCTTCCTGCGTCAGGGTGAACAGGATGGGTACCCGCAAAAGCGCAGGGCGAAAGCAGATCCCTCGCCGCATGGCGTCTCGGGATGACAGCGCGAAACAGTGAGAAGTGAAGGAGGAGTCGAAGTCATGCGGAAAATAGCGGAACTGAATTTTAGGGTGTGGATTGGCGCGGCGATTTTGTTTGCGGTGGGGATGTTGGTGGCCGCGAGCGCGACGCCGTTTGTGGCACGCGCGCAAACGAAGCACGCGAACGACACGTTCACGTTGATCAGCCGCAAGGATGGCGGGAGCGTGAACATGCATGCGGAGGGCCGGGGGAATCATTGCTGGGCGACGACGTCCGATGATCGAGGCGTGGGCATCAGCATGGGCGACGATTTGTGCACGCTGTGGGATGAAGGAGATGACTATTCGGGGTTGCTGCGCGCAAAATTGACGCCAAGCAAGATTTCGTTCCGGCTCGACGGCAAGTCGTACGCAATTACCGATGCGGAGACCGTGAAACGCGCGCGTGGGCTGTTTGATCCGCTGGTGACGGTTGGCGATAAGCAATCGGCGCTTGGCGCGCAGCAACGCGCGCTCGGCGGGAAGCAGAGGGAATTCGGGCGACAGCAGCGGGAAGTGAAAGTCAAAGTGCCGGACATGAGCGCGGACATACAGAGAGTGGAAGCGGATGCGAAGCGGTTGAGCACGCAGGGCGGGACGCAATCGGAGCTTGGCGATTTGCAGTCGGAGATTGGAGATTTGCAGAGCCGGCTAGGGGACCTGCAATCGCAGGCGGGCGACATGCAGTCGAAGTTCGGGGATCAGCAGGCTCTTCTTGGTCAAACGCAATCAAACCTCGGGGACCTGCAGTCCGACCTCGGCGACCAGTCGCAGAAAATCGCAACCGATGTGGCGTCGAAGCTGCGCGTCATGCTGGCGCAGGCGATTCAGAGCGGAGTTGCGAAAGCGGAGTAGGAGGAGCAGTCGACAGTTGATGGTCGAGAGTCGAAGACAAAAAATAAAAGGACGAAACACCAAAGACAAAAGCAGATCCCTCGTCGCATGGCTCCTCGGGATGACAATGTAAGAATTGAGGGGGAGAGATTTTCCGGCTGCCGAGTCCGGCGGAATGCAAGGGGAATCCGCACCCTTAAAAGCGAAGGGTGCGGTACCCGGCAGCCTTTAGGGCAAGATGGGGCTCTGGTGGTATTCTTCGCGTTGACATACGAAATACTTCGTAGTACAAAAGGCTTCGTAGTACGTACATAGAGATGTGAGGCGAGATGGGAGAGCTGGTGCAGGACATTCGGTATGGGCTGCGGATGCTGGGGAAGTCGCCGGGATTTGCGGCGGTGGCGATATTGACGTTGGCGCTCGGGATTGGTGCGAACGCGGCGATATTTCAGTTGATTGACGCGGTGCGGTTGCGGACGTTACCTGTGAAGGACCCGCAGACGCTCGCCATCGTGCACATCAACAAAAACCACTGGGGCAGCGGCAACTTCAACGGGCCGTATGCGGAATTTTCTTTCCCGTTATGGCAGCAAGTGGAGCAGAGACAACATACGTTTTCGAATATCGCCGCGTGGGGCGAGGGGCAACGGAACCTGGCCACCGGAGGCGAAGTCGATAACGCGCGGATCATCTGGACCAGCGGCGAATTTTTCCAGACGCTCGGCGTGCAGTCTTTTCTTGGCCGACTGATTTCATCCGCTGACGACCAGACGGGGTGCGCGGGCGGCGTGGATTTGAGCTATGCGTTCTGGCAGCGGCGATACGGCGGTTCGGCTGCGGTCCTCGGGAAGACGCTGACGCTCGACGGGCACCCGTTCCCGATTCTGGGCGTTACGCCGCCAAGTTTTTACGGCGTTTCGGTCGGCGAGCGCTTCGATGTTGCTATTCCCATCTGCGCCGAGCCGATTATCGGCGGGAAATTCAGCCGCATCACGGGCGACAGGCCGCGCGAGAGTTGGTGGCTCTCTGTCTTCGGCAGACTCAAGCCCGGCTCGACGCTTTCGAGCGCCACGGCGCAGCTCAGCACCATCATGCCGGCGGCTCTGCAGGAGACGATTCCGCCGCAGTACGACGCCAACGGCGTGAAGCACTATCTGGCATATAAACTGGAAGCGCGCTCGGCGGCGAATGGCTTTTCGGCGATGCGCGAAGATGCTTCCGATCCGCTGTGGCTATTACTGGGACTTTCGGGGCTAGTGCTGCTGATTGCTTGCGCGAATCTGGCGAATCTGATGCTGGCGCGTGCCAGTTCGCGCGAACGCGAAATAGCGGTGCGACTGGCGCTGGGAGCGACAAGAGGCCGATTGATCCGGCAAATGCTTTCGGAGAGCGCGTTGCTGGCGATAGCGGGGGCGGTGTGCGGCGGATTTTTGGCGACGGCCCTGAGCCGGTTTTTGATTTCGTTCATCAGCACTCCGGATAATGCCATTTTTCTCGACATGCCGACGGACTGGCGGGTGCTGGGATTTGCGGCGGCGCTGGCGATTCTGACGACGCTCTTATTCGGATTGGCGCCGGCGATACGCGCTGGAAGCGCTTCGCCGGGAGCTGTGTTGAAGACGGACGGGCGCGGAATGACGGCGGGGCGAGAGCGGTTTCGATTGCAGCGGATTTTAGTGGCGTCGCAAGTGGCGCTGTCACTTGTGCTGCTGGCAGGGGCGCTGCTGTTTGCGCGGAGTCTGCGGAATTTGATGACGCGCGATCCGGGATTCCGAGAAAACGGCATCCTTGTGGCCAACGTGGACTTCACGCGGTTGAACCTGGCGACGGCGCAGCAGGAGCCGTTTACGCGCGATTTGCTCGAACGCATTCGTGCGATTCCGGGAGTGGCGGCCGCGGGCACGTCGATTCGGTCTCCTGTCAGTGGGAACAGCTCGAACGACGAGATTTTGAGTCCGACGGGCGGCGCAAGCAAGGGCGATGCGTGGGAGGATTACATCAGCGCGGACTATTTCGAAACCATCGAGAATGCTCTGCTGGCGGGCCGCGATTTCAATTCGAATGATACGGCCACGTCGCCGCGGGTCGCCATCGTGAATCAGTCGTTTGTGAAAAAGTTCTTGAGCGGTGCGACGGACGCCATGGGCAAGCGGTTTCGTGTGTGGTCTCCGCCGGGTGAGGCGCCCCGGTATTACGTCGTGGTCGGCGAAGTGAAGGACTCGGTTTATAACGACATGCACGAGCCGATGGTGCCGGTGATGTATTTTCCGCGCACGCAGCTCATGCCGCCGTTCATTTATCCGGGCGCGACATTTCTTGTTCGGTCGCAGACTGGCCCGGCTGGGCTCCTTAATTCCGTGAAAAGCACGATTGCCGGAGTGAATCCGGAAATCGACATTCAGTTCAAAGTGTTGCGCACACAGATTCGCGAGTCTCTGGTGCAGGATGAATTGATGGCGACGCTGTGTGGGTTTTTCGGAGCGCTGGCGATTTTGTTGGCGGCGATTGGATTGTACGGCGTGATTTCTTACACCGTGGCGCAGAGGACGAATGAAATCGGCGTGCGGATGGCGTTGGGCGCGCAACGTGGGAATGTGGTGCGTCTGATTTTGGGCGAAGTAGCCATACTGATTGCTATTGGAGTGGTGATTGGGGTCGGACTGACGCTGGCGGGAAGCAAGGCGGCGAGTTCGCTGCTGTTTGGGTTGAAGACGCGGGATCCGGTGACGTTGACGATGGCGGTGGTTATTTTGGCGGCGATAGGATTTGCGGCGAGTTTTTTGCCGGCGCGACGAGCGTCGAGGCTCGATCCGATGGAAGCGCTGAGGTATGAGTAGAGCAGTGGCGAGTGGTCAGTGGCCAGTGAAAAACGAATGGTGAGTTTGCAGTTCATTCGAACAAGATGGGGCCGCCGCGAGAGCAGGCGAGTCGAAACGCGGAGAGACCTCACGTCAGTTGCGGCGAGAGCGCCGCAACGGGACGTGAGCTACAAAGGCAAACCGCAGACTTAAAAGCGAGCCTTCGTTCCTCAGGACAAGAAAGCGAAACTCAAGGCGAGAACCAAAAAGCGAAAGCAGATCCCTCGCCGCATGGCGGCTCGGGATGACAACGAGTCTCAATGGTCGAGAGTCAACGACGAAGAACGAACGGGCCCACGCTTCCCAACAGCGCGCAGAAAATCCGCACCCATGAAAGCGACCCTTCATTGCTCAGGGCAAGAGGGCGCGGCAGCCAAGTGTTCCTCGTGCTTACCAAACTTGTGGTTGTGCGTCCGAGTGCTAGGATAGGCGCGGACGGAGTAAAACGACGGGCGGGATAAACCCTCCCCTACAAAGGATTGGGAAACGACTGGCGGGCAGGTGGAGCGCAGGGCTTTCGGGATGACAAGGATGGGGATGGAATTGTACGCAATCATGGGAGCATCGAGAAAAATCCGCACCCTTAAAGTCGAAGGGTGCGGCACCCGGCGATGGCTACAGCGCTGAAGGACATTCGTTAGGATTGCAGACAAAAACCGAACGACGGGCGGGATGAACCCGCCCCTACATAAGGATCGGGAAACGACGGGCGGGGTAAATCCACGCCTACGAGGACAATAGCAACGGCGACGAGGTGAAAAATGGGAAGACTGCTGCAGGACCTGCGGTATGGGATTCGGATGCTGGGGAAGTCGCCGGGGTTTGCGGCGGTGGCGATACTGACGCTGGCGCTGGGAATTGGCGCGAACACAGCGATCTTCAGCTTAATCGAAGCGATTCTGATGCGGTCTTTGCCTGTGCAAGATGCGCAGAGCCTGGTGGTGCTGAAGTGGAGCGCGCGCAAGGCGCCGGATATGCACAGCAGCAGCAGCAACGGCGACTGCCAGCAGCGGCGCGAGCGCAATGGCCCGTCGTCGAGTTGTTCTTTCTCGGAGCCGTTTTTTCACGACGTGGCGTCGGACATCAACGCGTTTTCCAGTGTGGCGGCATTTTCAAGCGCGGGTCAGCTTGACCTCAGCGGAAACGGGACCGCGAGCGTATTGGGGGCAGAGGGAGTCTCGGGAGAATACTTTTCCATGCTGGGTATTGGCGCGGCGGCGGGGCGGCTGATTGCGCCGAGCGACGATTCGGTTTCCGCGCCGCCGGTGGTGGTGCTGAATTACGGATATTGGAAGAGCCAGTTTGGCGGGTCGGCATCGGCGATTGGGAAGACGATTCGACTGAACAATGTGCCGTTCACGATTATCGGCGTGACCGATCCGCGATTCGATAGCCTGAGTCCCGGGCGCATCTACGACGCGTGGGTGCCGCTTTCCGTTTTGCCGCGACTGAGTCCGCGTCCGTGGGTGAAGGCGCGGGCGACGGACGTTTACAGTTGGTGGCTGGTGATTATTGGGCGGCTGAAGCCGGGCGTCGGACGATTACAGGCGCAGGCAGCGGTGTCGACGCTTTTCCGCAACGAAATGCTGCACGGCGCGAAACCGCTCTCGAAACCCGAGGATGAGCCAACCGTTGCGGCGCTACCAGCGCAATCGGGACTGACGGGATCGACGACACGGATTTCCACCGAGTTGTACGTACTGATGATGGCGGTGGGAATTGTGCTGCTGATCGCGTGCGCGAATGTGGCGGGCTTGCTGCTGGCGCGAGCGACGGCGAGGCAAAAGGAAATCGCGGTTCGTTTGGCGCTTGGTGCCGGCCGCGGGAGAATCGTGCGGCAATTGCTGACGGAGAGCATTCTGCTGTCCACGATTGGCGGGACGTTGGGGATTCTGTTTGCTGTTTGGGGGACGCGGGCAATTGTTTCGCTGGTCGCGAGCAATTCCGATCGCGCGTTTGGATTCAGTCCGGGAATTGACGGGCGGGTGCTGGCGTTCACATTTGCCGCATCGGTGGTGACGGGAATTATTTTCGGGCTGGCGCCGGCGTTTCGCGGGACGCGCGTGGATTTGACGCCTGCGCTGAAGGAAGGAACGGGGAGTTCCGCGGCACAGGGACGCGCGGGCGGCAAGTGGTTCAGCTTGGGCAACGGACTGGTGGTGGCGCAAGTGGCGCTCGCGGTGGTGGTGTTGGTGGGTGCGGGACTCTTGGTGCGGACGCTGCAGAACTTGAGAAACGTGAACCCGGGATTCGACGCGCGGAATCTGCTGACATTCAATCTGGATCCCACACTGATCGGGTACAAAACGCCGCAAATTGACGCGTTCTACCGGAACTTGCAGGAACGGCTTTCGGCGCTGCCGGGAGTGGAGTCGGTGAGCTACTCGAACAGCACGCTGCTGAGCGGCGACCTGTGGAGTACAGGCTTTCATCTGGCGGGCACGCCAAAGGATCAGGAGTCGGACGCGGATTATCTCCCCGTGGGCGCGAATTTCTTTTCCACGATGCACATGCGGCTGCTGGCGGGACGGAATTTCAATTCGGCAGATTTTGCAGGGGCGGAAATGGCGGAAGAAAAGGAGCAGGAGCGGGCGGCAGAAGCGAGCGCAAAGGAAGCTGGGATAGCAAATCCGAGCGCGGCTGGCACGGCCGGAAATGGCGCAGCGAAATCGGCGGACAGCGCGGCAAATGAAGCGCCGGTGCCGGTGATCGTCAACAAGACATTCGTGCAGAAATATTTTCCGAAAGTGAATCCGCTGGGGCAGCATTTTGGCGAGCGGGAAGCCGATCCGGGAAAGGGAGATTGGGCGAGTCCGGGATGGGTGATCGTGGGCGTGGCGAGCGACGCGAAATATCAGGATTTGCGAAGCGCGATTGACCCCACGATGTACGCGCCGTCGAGCGGCGGCAATACCGCCTTCCAGGTGCGCACGGCCGCGAATCCCACCGCGATGACCGCCTCGATACGGAGCGCCGTGAGCCAGATGGACAGCAACTTGCCGGTGTTTGACGTTCATACGCAAACGCAGCTGATCGACCAATTGCTTTTTCAGGAACGGCTGATTGCGCGGCTGTCGGGATTTTTCGGCGTGCTGGCGCTGGTGCTGGCCTGCATTGGATTGTACGGCTTGCTCTCGTACGAAGTGGCGCGGCGGACGCGGGAGATTGGGATTCGGATGGCGTTGGGGGCGCAGCAGCGGGATGTGGTGCGGCTGGTGGTGGGGCAGGGGATCTTGCTGGCGATTGTGGGGGCGGGGGTGGGGATTGGAGTGGCGCTGGGCGTGACGCGGTATTTGAAGTCGATGCTGTACGACGTACACGCGAATGATCCGGCGACGATTGTTGGAGTGGCGGTGCTGCTGACGTTGGTGGCATTGGCGGCTTGTTATGTGCCGGCGCGGCGGGCGACGCGGGTGGATCCGATGGTGGCGCTGAGGTATGAGTGAGAAGGACGAGTGGTCAGTGAAAGGAAAGAGCGAGTGAACCATTGGTACTTGATAGTCGAAGGTTGAAGGCAAGAACAAGAAAACGAGACTCGAGAAGCAAAAGTCCCCACCCTTCGCGAAAACCGCTTAGGATGGGGCACCCGCAAAGGCGAGGGCGTCCGAAAGGCGGAACGCGACCCTTCGTTAAAGTCGAAGGGCGAAGCTCGAAAAGCGAAAATCGAAAGTCGAAAAGCGGAGCACTCGGCAGGATTTTCGGTGGATTATGATTGTATTTGAGACGGAGCGGCTAATTCTGCGGCACATGATGCTGGATGATTTGGAAGCGTTGTTTGCCACGCTGGGCGATCCGATGGCGATGAGATATTATCCGAGCGCTTTTCTGCGTGAGGACGTGACGCGCTGGATCGAATGGTGCATGAAGAGCTACGAGGAAAA
>JBOGNJ010000046.1:0-5232 GCA_050746905.1 Candidatus Acidiferrales bacterium | reverse complement strand
TTCGCCCTGTTCCCGCGGACAGGATTACCCCGAGTGCGCAAAACTTTGCATTTCCGCTTGGGCTGTGGCGCGGCAATGGAGTATCCTTCGCTTCCATAGAGGAATCGGGCAGACGGGAGGGGTTCGTGGAGCGGAAAAAATTCACCGTCTGGGCAACTGCGATCCTAGTCGCGATGCTCGTGATCGCAGGCTCTTACTTCGCGCGCTTCACCTATGAACGCCGGATCGCCAAGGAAGCGGCCTCGGCGCCCGTGCCAGCCGTCGTGCCCCAGGCTCCCTCGATTGTCTATTCGTCCAGCACGATTCCGCGAGGCATCCCGTTCGCCATTATGCTGGCGCACATGGGAATCGACCCGCCCACGGTTGCTCAAGTGGTCAGTTCGGCGCAGCCCGTATTCAATTTTCGCACGTTCGAGGCGGGGAACCAGTTGACGATTGGCCGTTCGGCTGCCGGCCGGCTTCTTGAATTGCGTTACCAGATTGATCCCGAGCGCTTCCTTTCCATCGTTCGCCGCGATGCGCAGTTCGAAGCTCAAGTCGAAACGATTCCCTCGACCGTGGAAACCGACGCGGTGGCCGGCAAAATCGACGGCTCGCTTTTCGACGGCGTCACGAAAGCCGGCGAAAGCCCTGAACTCGCCATGCGTCTGGCGGACATTTTCAGTTGGGATTTGGATTTTTACACCGACCCGCGTCCCGGCGACACGTTCCGGCTGGTGGTTGAAAAGAAGGTGCTCGCGAACGGCAAGACGCTCAGCTACGGCAAGATTCTCGCCGCCGAATACAATAACGACGGCCGGATTTACCGCGCCGTGCTGTATCATGATCCTTCCGGAGCGCCCGCGTACTACACACCCGACGGCAAATCACTGAAAAAGGCGTTCCTGCATTCGCCGTTGAAGTTCGCCGCCGTTATCACTTCGCATTTCAGCTACCACCGCTTCCATCCCATTCTCAAAGTTTATCGCCCGCACCTTGGCACGGACTATGGCGCGCCGAGCGGCACTCCCGTGCAGTCGATTGGCGACGGCCGCGTGATTTTTGCCGGGCGCAAGGGCGGCGACGGCAACCTGGTCAAGATTCAGCATATCAACGGGTACGAGACGTATTACATGCACCTGTCGCGCGTCCTGGTGCGCAATGGCCAGCACGTGGTGCAAGGCCAGCGCATCGGCCTCGTCGGCATGACGGGCCTCGCCACCGGGCCGCATCTTGATTTCCGCATCGAGCGCCACGGCCAGTTCATGAATTTCGAGCGCCTGCCGCTGCCGCCTTCGCAGCCCGTGGCGCGGCGGGATCGCGCCGAATTTGCGGCCGTCTGCGACCATGAGATGAGCCTGATGCCGATTCCCGGCACGTCGGTCGCCAGCGCCGCCTCCATGGCCACCGGCACCCTCCCCGACGCCACCGCTTCCCACTAACGCCAGCGCCTGGCCGGTAACTTGCGAAACTCGGAAAATATTCGAGTCGACCGAAGGTAATTGTCTTAGAATTCCCCCTTCCGTTCCTCAGGGGGACTTATCAAAAACATCGATTACGCACTCGTCGCGAAAGGCCACTCGCCTATGTACGTGATGCACAAGTACTGGGCCAGGAAGCCGCACAACGTCGTGTCCGAGTACATAAAGAATTACACGAGAGAGGGAGACTTAATTCTGGATCCGTTTCTTGGGTCAGGCGTCACCGCCCTCGAGGCGATCAAGCTAGGCCGCAGAGCGGCAGGTATTGATCTCAACCCAATGGCGATTTTCATTAGTCGGATGACCGGAAAGCCTGCCGATTTGGGCACGATCGAGAGGGCCTTTACTAAGATCTCCAATCGCTGCCAGAAAGAAATCGAGTCCTTCTATGAAACCGACTGTGCTAAGTGTGGCGCGCCGGCAATAATACTGGCTTCTGTTTGGGACCGCGTCGAGAATCGCCTTACAGAGATTAGATATTCTTGTCCGCATTGTCGAAAGAGGTTGCGCAAGAGGCCTTCGAGGACGGACCTCGCTGCACTTACGAAACTCAACCGAAAGCCAATTCGCGACTGGTATCCGAAAGACGAATTCCCCGATGGAGTCACCTTTGCACAGGGCAGGCGAGAAGCTGGTCCTCACTTTTATGACCTGTTCACAAAGCGGAACCTCCGCGCCCTTAGCTTACTGTGGGAGGCAATTAAAGATCTCGGCACTGATTCAGAAAGAGAGCTGATGTCGTTCGCATTCACGAGCATGGTGCATTTGGCGAGCAAGATGACTCCTGTGCGGGATTCAAGGCCATTCAGTTCCTTTTGGGCACTGAACAGTTACTGGGTTCCGCTAGTCTATATGGAATCGAATGTTTGGGTGCTCTATGACAGCGCCGTGAATCAACGGCAGGGGCTGATCGCTGCAAAAGAAGACAGCAATGCGACGATCAGGAAGTGGAGAGAGGCAAAAAGGTTTGAGGACCTAAGCGGAGACGCGAATATTTTCCTGAAGGTTCATAATACGTTAGAACTTTCCGAGATCATCCCGGACAACAGCATCGATTACGTTTTCACAGACCCTCCGTACGGAGGAGCTGTGCCTTATGCGGAACTCTGTACGCTTTGGGCTTTGTGGAAGGGATTTAAGATCAACTACGCGGATGAAATCACTATAAACGACGAGAAGAATTTCGAGTATTACCACAAAATGCTTCAAGCTGCCTTTCGACAAGTTTATAGGGTCCTCAAGAGTGGGAAATATCTAACCGTCACCTTCCACAGCACGGATATCAAGGTTTGGAATTCAATTATCAATGCCGTTGTCTTGGCTGGCTTCGACCTAGAGAAAATCGTTTATCAGCCTCCAGCAAGGCCATCCGCCAAAGGGCTGCTCGTCCCGTATGGCAGCGCGGTCGGCGATTATTACATCCGGTTCCGAAAGCCAGAAAAAGCAACACCAATCGAGACCACGGAGGTGACTGAAGAGCAGTACGAGAAGGCAGTTGTTGAAGCTGCAAAGAAAATACTCGCGGAACGAGGCGAACCTACCGCCTATACATACATTCTCAACGGTATCATCGTCGAGTTGAAGAAGGCCGGAGCGCTATTGGCAGGGAAAAGGAATCCTAACCAGGTCATGAAAGATCACGAAGGAAAGGATTTCGTCCTTGTCGACGAGAAGGACAAGAAGAGCGGGAAAGTGCTCGGCCAAAAATGGTGGTTCAAAGATCCATCATCCGTCCCGTACCTGGACCAGGTGCCTCTTTCCGACCGGCTTGAGACAGCCATCGTTGGAGTATTACACCGGAACGTCAAGGTCTCGTTCGATGAGGTGCTCCAAGAAATCTTTATTAAGTTTCCCAACGCGCTGACACCTGAGACGCAGAAGGTCAGCGATTTGCTTGAGGAGTATGCAAACCAAACAAGCGACGGTAAGTGGGCTTTGAAGCCGATAGTGCATACACGTGAGAGCGAGCACAGTCGGATAATATTTGTTCTGGCCTCTCTCGCACGAAAAGCTGGCTACCTAGTCACAATCGGAGTCCGCGAGCAAGGCGAGGCCTATGACGGGAAGAAACTGGGCTCTCTCGCCTCTGATCCCGGCTTGAATCTGAAAAACGTGCCCGAGCTGAACATTGACCGCATCAATCAGATCGACGTGATTTGGTACGACAAGAAAGGCATTCACGCTGTGTTTGAAATCGAGAACACAACTGCCATTACCGAAGCCATTGTGCGCGGGTCAAACTTACCGCCCGGACCAATTAAGAGATTCATTGTTTTACCTGAGGAAAGAGAGAAGCTCCTTCATCGGAAGCTACAAGAACCCATGCTTGCTGAAAGGATGAAGAAGGAACCGTGGGAGTTCATCTACTATCGAGACCTTGACGAATTTTTTGAAAAGTCGAAAAAGGGCAAGATCTCGCTGGGAGATCTCGAGAAAATTGCCACACAGCCCAAGATCCGCGGTGGCCAGCTTGGTCTAACCTTTCGATCGGACGTCGAACGGTAAAACCTCGCGCCCTGCCTTGCTCGCGGCCTCCAACTGGCCTAAAGGGCGGGTGGCGGTGGCGACACTTTGGGGGAAATTTTTTCTTGCGCGGAGGATGGGCAGCGACTAGATTCAAAGTCCCTCAGCCTGAAGCACGCTTCACGGGTATTGGTGTACGCCTTCGGAACCGAGGAGGGGCCATATGTGGCGTAGCAGCGAAAAAAAACAGGAACCGTCCCGCCTGGGCGAGCAAGCTCGTCCCGGCGAGCCAGCGCGCTCGGGCGAGCCCGCTCGCCTAGGTGAGCAGACCCGCCCCGGCGGGCAGGCAGTATCAGCAGGACCGGAGAAAGCGGCAGCGACTCCGGCGAAAACACAACCGCAAAACTGGGAGGCAAAGTCAATGGCAAACGATTCGATGTATCCGTCAACACCGTCGAGCGGCGCCGCGGCGCGGCTGGGCGCGAGTCTGCACTTGAAGGGCGAAATCACCGGCAACGAAGACTTGAACGTTGACGGCAGCGTCGAAGGACTGATTCAACTCGAGGATCGCAAGCTGACCGTCGGCGCAAGCGCGAAGGTCACGGCCGACATTATAGCCCGCGAAGTCGTGGTCTACGGCAACGTCAAGGGCAATTTGCGGGCGCGCGACCGCATCGAAATTAAAAAGGATGGCTCGGTGGTGGGCGATTTGACCACCGCGCGCATCATGATCGAGGACGGCGCGTATTTCAAAGGCTCGATCGAGATCGACAAGAGCGGCGACGCGTCCGGCTCGCTCGACAAGTCGTACGCGCGCAGCGGCGCCGCCAGCAGCGGCAGCGCGACGAAGACCGCGGTCACGTCGTCGGATTAAGTTCGTCGCGAAACATTGGCATCCAGCGGCCGGTCTGGCAAACCCAGACCGCGTACGCTTCTCCCGCGTTTTTGCGCCTCGGTAAGTCCCGTTTACAATTCTCGCTGACAACTCCCGTCCGCAATTGAAAGAAACTTGCGACGCCGCTGCGCACGTCATAGACTCATGCGCGCGGCGTGAGTTTCGCGCGTCGGCGGCGCAAAAATTTTGTGACGAGGTAAGCGAGCGTGAGGACATTTTCCGGTTCGTTTGGATGGCAGCGTTTCTCGACAGTTTATTTTGCTACAGCCCTGGTTGGCGTTTTAATGATGGCGGCAACGCTGCACGCGCAGGATCCCGCCGAACCTCCCAGCGGCGCACCGTCGCCGAAATTGCTGCCGCGGCCCGAGGGCCGAATCGCGCGCTCGTCGGTAGACGAAAATGAAATGCGCGCCA
>JBOGNJ010000045.1:0-1961 GCA_050746905.1 Candidatus Acidiferrales bacterium | reverse complement strand
AGTTGAATCTTGTAATCCGGTTGTGCGTTCGCCGCCATCAATCGCACTCTCTCACGATCCAGCCTTTCTCATGCAGAATTATTCGCGCAATTGTATTCCGGCCAACTATCGGCTGAATACACCAAGCATCTCTTTTTCTGACGGAGGTTCCAGAACGTTGCGTGTCGCGAAATCCCGGGCCTCTGGATAGTGCGTCTTTCGGATGCGTTCAGCCGCTTCCGTAAGATCATAAGACGTGTGCCGAAGCTGAATGTCGGGGCCCAGTAAGAGCCAGTCCGCGCCCGGTTCTCCAAACGGCATTCCGATGCTCCCCGCATTCACGACGCGAACACCTCCGATCATTCGGTCAAACTGCATGTGCGTGTGGCCGCATACCACAAGCGATGCGTTCACCCCCTCAAAGATCGGCAGGAGACGTTCTTCCGGCGTCAGACGAGTGAAACACTCATTCTCGTTGCGCGGTGTGCCATGGCAAAAGAGCACTTCCCCTAGGCCTGGAATCTCCAGACGAAGTGTCTTAGGCCAACGATTTAACAATCGCTCATGTTCAGGTTGAAGCTCCTGCGCCGTCCAGCGAATAACGGGCCGATATCTTTCCGGGACGCCAGCCGGGTCCCTACCAGCCATCTCTTCCAACACGGCAGCCTCGCCATTCCCTTGAATAAACTGCGCGGGAATATTCAGGCCCAGCAAACGCTCGATTGTTTCGCGCGGCATTGGGCCGGGAACAACGTCGCCGCCAACGATCACACGGTCCACTTTCGCTTCACGAATCTCGTTCAGCGCAGCCTCTAGTGCGGGGAGGTTCCCGTGGATATCATAGATCGCAGCAACACGCATCAAACCGCTTCCTCCGCTGGAACGAAATGTCCGTTGACGAAAGATGTTTATTCCACTGGCGCGAATTTGCTCACCAGCAGCGCGATGGTCAGCCCGATGCAGAACAGCAGCGCCAGCACTCCGCTGACGCGCGACGCCGCCGTGATTGCCTTCGTAGAATGCGGCACCGCCGTCAGCGGCAGCACCACGAAATTCATAATCACGTACACCACGCCACCGTAAACGATGCCGCAAATCGCCGCGTGCCGCGTCAAAATCAGGAGCCTCCGGCTCAAGAAATAAAACACCACGGTCCACGTCATCGCAATCGCGTAATGAATCGCCACGCCCAGCGCCACCGACGCCGCGCCCATCGTGAACGACTTCATGCCAATAAGGCCGCTCGCGATGTATTGAAAAATCATCTTCATCGTGACGCCGCGAAAATGGTTGAAGATGATGTTCTCCGTGATGTCCAGCGTGCCGGCGACCAGCCCGATCCACGCGACGGTCCACAGCGTGTGTCCTCGCCGCGCGCCCGCCGCTTGCATCGCCGACGCTGAATAATTCACGTTGCTCAACGTTTTCTCTCCACGTACTTGGGCAGAAGGCGAAAGCAGATTCCCTGCCTGCGGCAGGCAGGCTCGTCGTCCCGATACAATTCATCGGGACTCCTCGGAATGACCGCGCTGTTTGGCGCGCGACCCGTAGCTTCCGTGGCCTCGAAGAAAACCGCCCTTTAACGGCGAAAAGCTCGGTACCCAACGCGGTGGCGAGAAGGAAACCGTCGTTGCGCGATCCCTTTTGCCTGCCTCCGCCGCGCAACTCCCGCCGCCTGCATCCCCGACCCCGAATAATTTCCGCTGCTCATCTCTTCCCAAACACGGATGTCGCAGCCCCAGCTTCTGGCCTTCGTCTGAACCCATAGACCTCTAATTGGTGAACTGCTGTAGAAGCGGCACCCACAATTTCGCGGCTCTTCTTTTCCTGCACAAACGCGACAACGCGCAAATTCTCACGCTTCCAGTTCGACTTTAATTTCACGCGCGCGTCTCCCGCGAACGCCGCGTCTCCATTCCCCTTCGCATCTCCAATTTTGTGCAGCGAGCGCACCACCGCCGCGTGATACAGCACGTGCCCGG
>JBOGNJ010000044.1:0-7181 GCA_050746905.1 Candidatus Acidiferrales bacterium | reverse complement strand
CCGCGGCCCTTGTCGAAGACCTCGGCTTCGATCAAATCGATATCAACCTTGGCTGCCCGGCGAAGAAAGTTGTGAAATGCGGCGGCTCGGGCTTACTGAGAGATTTGCAACAGCTTGAACGCGTGCTGGGCGCTGTGCGCGCAGCGGCAAAAATTCCCATGACCATCAAAATGCGCTCGGGATGGGACGACGCGAATATCGTCGCCGTCGAAGTCGCGCGCATGGCTGAGGGGATCGGTGTCGAAGCCATTGCCGTTCATCCGCGTACCCGCACGCAAGCCTATTCCGGGCAAGCGGACTGGTCGATCATCGCGCGCGTCAAGCAAGCGGTGAAAATTCCCGTGATTGGCAACGGCGATGTTCGCGTCCCCCAGGATGCCGAGCGAATGATCGCGGAGACGGGATGCGACGCCGTGATGATTGGCCGCACGGCCGCGACGAATCCGTGGATTTTCCGGCAAATGGAGCAGTATTTTGCTACGGGGCATTACGATGAGCCGACCGAAGCTGACCGGTATCGTTTGCTTTCCGGCTATTTTCGCAGTTTGGTTGCAGCGGATTTGCCGGATGCGATTGGAAAAATGAAGCAGTTTGCGTGCTGGTTCACGCATGGCGTGAGGAACGGCGGAGAACTGCGCCACGAAGTGCACTCTGCGCGCAGCCCGTCCGAGGTGCTCGAGCGCGTCGACTCATTTTTCGCGCGAACCGTAGATGCTCAGGGGGCGTAGCGCGCGCTCGCTTCACGAATTTTCTTCAGCGATCAGCCGTTTATAGGCTTCGCGCTTGGCGAGGCCGAACTCCTTCGCCGCCTGCTTCAATGCTGCCTTTCGATCGATCCCTTGCGCAGCCTCGATTTCTGCCACGCGCTCTGCCAGCGAAACGGATTCCGTCTGGCGAACAGACTCCTGCGCGGATGTGACCTCCGGCGGAGCGATGAGAACCGTGATTTCTCCGCGCGCGGGCTTTTCGGCGAGCGCCGCAATCAACTCTTCGATGCGCCCGTGGAGGAATTCCTCGTGGAGTTTGGTGATCTCGCGCGCGACGGCTGCGTGGCGATTGCCGAGAATTTCCAGCGCGTCTTCGAGCGCGGCGCGCAACCGGTGCGGCGCTTCGTAAAGAACCATGGTGCGCGGCCCCGCGGCGATCTTGCGCAAATGGCGCCGCCGTTCCGCGGGGCGCGCGGGCAGAAAACCGATAAACGTAAACTCTTCCGACGGCATGCCGGAAGCGGCCAGCGCTGCAATGATTGCTGAAGGCCCCGGAATGGGGATCACAGGAAGCTTGTGGCGCAGGCAAAGAGACACAAGCCTGTGGCCCGGATCGGAGATGACCGGCGTTCCGGCGTCACTGACCAGCGCGATGCGCGCGCCTTCTTCGATGCGCAGCACCAGCTCCGGCGCTCGCGTCATTTCATTGTGCTCGTGGTAGCTTTCGAGAGTCTTGTGAATGTCAAAATGCGAAAGAAGCTTCAACGTCTGGCGCGTATCTTCGCAAGCGACGATGTCGGCCTCCTTGAGCACGCGGAGGGCGCGAAGGCTGATGTCTTCGAGATTGCCGATTGGTGTGGCGACCAGGTAGAGGCAGCCGCGCCCGGAATTGTCAGCTTGCGCGGAGATCATGGCGGTGCATGCGCGAAAAAATTGCGCAGGTGAAGTCTAGCACACTGCGCGCAGCCTTACGGAAGAACCTCCATGCGGCAATGTTGCGGAGCGTGATAAGATTTCGCGAAGAGGAAACGAGGGTAGCGAACGTGCCACTGTATGAATACCGGTGCGTCAAGTGCGGTCACCGGTTTGAAAAAATCGAGAAAGTGACGGCCTCGGAGATTAAGAAGTGTCCCAAATGCGGCGCGAAAGCGGAGCGCATGGCCGCCGCGCCCGCCATTCAATTCAAGGGCTCCGGCTGGTACGTCACGGACTACGCGGGGAAAAATTCCGACGGCACGTCGAAGGATTCAAAGGAAGCGAAAGAATCGAAGGAGGCTAAGGATTCGAAAGCCGCCAAGGAATCGCCGGCGTCAAAAACGGCGGAAAAGACGGCCGTGGCGTCAGAATCCTCGAAGGCTTCGTCGAAGAAAACGAAAGAGAAGTAGCGCGTTCCGCGATTAAAGTTCCAGCCCTTTCAGGTAGGCGCGAAATTCATCGCCGAACTCCGGATTTTTCAGCGCGAATTCCACTGTAGCCTTCAAGAATCCGAGTTTGTCTCCCGCGTCATACGTTTTTCCTTCCGTGACCAGCGCCCACAATCCCTGGTCGCGCGCCAGCGCGCGCAGCCCGTCGGTAAGCTGGATTTCACCGCCCCGGCCCGGCTTCGTTTTTTCGAGATGTTCAAAAATTTCCGGTGGCAGGACGTAGCGGCCCGTGACGCTCAGATTCGAAGGCGCGCGGCCCGCGTCGGGCTTCTCGACCAAATCGAAAACCTGGCGCAGCCGGTCGCCCCACTTGCGCTCCGTCGCGGGTCGCGCGTCAACGATGCCGTAAAGATGAATCAGCTCGCGCGGCACCGGCTCGACGGCGATCGCGCCGATTCCCGTCGCTTCGTAAACGTCGCACAGCTCGCGCGTCGCGGGCTTCGCGCCGTCGCAGATCACATCGCCGAGCAGAACGGCGAAAGGCTCGTCGCCCACAAGTTCTCGCGCAACCAGCACGGCATGTCCCAGGCCCAACGGCTCGCGTTGGCGCGTGTAGCTGAAATGAATTTTTGCGCCGACGCCACGCACCAGGTCGGCGCGAACCGTATCGCCCTTCTCGCGCAAGAAACGCTCCAACTCCGGAGCCTGGTCGAAATGATCCTCAATCGCATTTTTGCCGCGCCCCGTGACGATGATGATGTTCTCGATCCCGGACGCGGCGCACTCCTCCACGGCGTATTGAATCAGCGGCTTGTCCACGATCGGCAGCATTTCTTTGGGCTGCGCCTTCGTGGCTGGCAGAAAACGGGTGCCGAGGCCTGCCGCGGGGAAAACAGCGGTTCGAACACGTTTCGATTTGTCTGTCATCGCTCGCGCCTTAAAAATCAGAGCCTCAAGTTACGTGGCGTCGCGGAAGTTGTCAATCAGCGGAGTGCGCCAATGTTTCGAGCAGCGGCGACACCTTGATTTTCCGAATATCACGGCATATTTGCGCAGGAGTCTTCCAACCATTCTCCGTCAGGATGCGAACGCCCGGTGCGTAGAGCGTCCTCTCGAAGTATGGATTCAAAATGGACAGGCGCTTGGGGGCTTCAGCCCAAATTTCGGAATCAGGCCCGTTGCGGTCGGCGCGAATGGCGTCGATTTCGCGCGGAAGCAACTTCGAGGTATCCGCGAGCACCCAAACGCGTTGTCCGGTTTGCAATGCGTGAGCGACCAGCGCGCCGGTTCCCACTTTATTGCTAAAGCCGGCCTCTTCGAGCGAATCCGCGCCGACGACCAAAGCGTAAGAATGAGCCGCGAATAGATGCAATGCCGCGTCAGTTGTGAGGCACGCGCCTACGCCTCTGCCGCGACGCAGAACTTGTTCGACGGTCTTTCGGCCTTCCAGCCCTGGTCGCCCTTCGGAACAAACCACCTGCCAAATCCGTGAACGAGCCGCGACAATGGCATGTAGAACCGTGGAGCTGTAGGAATATGTCGTGATGATTTTGTGACCTTCGCCGCGCAATACGGAAGAGAAACGCGCGGCGATGCGTTCCGGCGCGATGCGCAGCGCGGATGCAAATCGGGATAGGCTGCGCGCGAGATAGCGTGAAGGCGCGGAATCGTCCGCGGCCAGAGCAACTTCGTTGGCAAGACGCAGCAGCGGCGCCATCGCCGGTTGAGCAGTCAGCAGCGCGCGAGCGACGGAGAGCAGATCGTTGCGATTGATATTCGAATGCTGGCGAGCCCATTTTTGCAGGGCCGCGCAGGCGCGTTGAGCAAGTTCAGCAGCACCGGAGGAGCGGTCACGCGCCGTCGCGCTGAGCTCGCGACGCAGCCGTTGGTCCATGCGCTATACTAGCATGACGGAATAAACCGGAAGGGAAGCGTGAAGTGACGTCACGGATTTTGGGAATTGAGTCTTCGTGCGATGAGACGGCGGCGGCTGTTGTCGCGGACGGCGTGACGATTCTGTCGAGCGTTGTCGCTTCGCAGGTGGACATTCACCGGAAATACGGCGGCGTGGTGCCGGAGCTCGCTTCGCGTGAGCATCTGCGGCAAATTGTGCCCGTGGTGCGCGAGGCGCTATTGCAGGCGGGTGTCGCGCTCAAAGATATTGACGCGGTTGGCGTCACGCAAGGCCCCGGGCTGGTGGGCGCGCTGCTCGTCGGACTCACCTACGGCAAAGTGCTGGCGCTCGCGCTCGGCAAGCCTCTGATTGGCGTGAATCACCTCGAAGGGCATGTGCACGCGGTTCTGTTGGAGGCGCACGCGGCGGGACGCACGCCGAAATTGCCGGCGATGTGCCTGATCGTGTCGGGCGGACACACGCTGCTCTATCGCGTCGAAGCGAAATCCAACGCCACGGGAAACGGCGCGTTGCAACTTTCCTATTCCCGCGTCGGAGGAACGCGCGATGACGCGGCCGGCGAGGCTTACGACAAAGTTGCGAAAATGCTGGCTCTCGGATATCCCGGAGGACCCGTCCTCGACAAGCTGGCCGTGCACGGAAACCCATCCGCGGTGCGATTCAGCGTTCCCAAAATGGACGGCAATCAATACGATTTCAGCTTCAGCGGAATCAAGACGGCGGTTCTTTATTATTTGCGGAAGCGTCCGGAATTGCAGCCGGAGATTGATGGGCGCCAGCAGGCGCTCGCTCGCGGTGAGCGAAATGCGGACGCATTGCGCGAACTTTCCAGCGCCACAACGCTCGACTTGGTGGCGAGCTTCCAGCACGCAGTCGTCGAAGGCTTGATTCGGCAAACGCTTGCCGCGGCGGAGGAATTCAATGCCGCATCCGTGCTGGTTTCGGGCGGCGTTGCGGCCAATCGCGAATTGCGCTCGCGATTCGAAGAGGAGTCGCGCAAACGCAGCCTCGAAGTATTTTTCCCCAGTCGCGCTCTCTCCACGGACAATGCAGCGATGATTGCGGCGGCGGCGTATCCGCGCCTTGTTGCAGGCGAGCGAGCGGATGCGTCGCTTAACGCGATGCCGAATTTTCCGTTGGGTATGCGAGCCGGCGATTTATCGGCGAAGAGTCGGGAAGCGGGTCCCGCCGCCGCGCATCGGCCGTAGCCGGGCGCCACGCGTTAAAGAGCAGAATTAAACGGCCGGTCTCTCGTAGATATACGCCGTGCCGTCTTGCGCGACGGCATAAAGCGCGTGCCCGTCGTGGCTCCAGCGAAGACTCCCGATTCCTTCCGCCCAGCATTCGTCCACAATCGCGTTACGCAGCAAATCCGCAATGAAGATGCGGCCTTTTGCGGAACTCTTCAGCCACGAATTGTAGAACGCGCAAAGCGGAAGCGACGGATGGCAGTGGCACAGTTCCGCGGCGAACGGAAGCGAGGTCGTGGTCTCGCTGGCTGCATCGAGAGAATACACTTGGCCCGAGGCGCAGAAAATAAGATGGCGCGCGTCGCTCAACCAGGATAAATCCGTGACGTGACCTGTGGTTTCGAATCGCCCAATCGTCTCAAGCGTCGGCGGCCTCACAAGAACGATCGAATCGTCGGACCACTCGCCGTCGAATTCCAGAACCGTCGCGAGCGCTTTGTCGTTCGCGCAAAACGCCGTTGCCCCAAAGCCCCAGAATTTTCCGCGATCATCGTCGTCATTATTTTCCTGTGACGCATCCGCGAAAGTGCCGCGGTCCAGTTGAGAGAGCGGCTCGAATTCGTCCAGAGAATCGCCCGCCATCCAAAGCATCAGCGTCGCATTTTCGGAGCCGTCCGAGGCCGCGACGAAATAGTTTCCGCTATTTGACCATACAAGATGTGCGGGAAACACGCGGAACGGCGCGAAACGCCCGCCGAATTTTCCGGCGCGAGCCTCAAAATAATGAAGCTCGGGCTGCCAGGTGCCGGAAGCCGCAATCAGCGACTCTCCCGCGGGCGACCACGCGAACGAAGCGGGGAAATCAGGCCGCGCGACGAGTGGTTCATCGGGTACGCGGATCGCAGACGGCGCGCCTGTTAATTCAAGGTCGCAAATCTCGATTTTCTGGCTCAGCTCGCGCGTCTCGGCCGAATATGCTGCCGCATGGCCTCTTGGCGAAACGGAAAGATGCTGCCGAGGCTCGCCGAACACCTGCTTCACGCTCCATCGCGAAGTCTGTGGAAATTCGCGCAGCCCGCGTAGCACAAGAGACGACGACAGCACCGCGATTCCGTTCGCCTGGCTGCGAACAATTTCGCGAGCCTCACGCCGCGCCCGCGGAGGCATCAGTGCACGCGCCCCGGCGCGAAAACTTCCAGGCGCTCTTTGCATTCCGCGATCCGCTTGCGAACTTTGTCGGCCATTTCGGTCAGCAAGTCGCGCCCCTGTTCCTGCGCGTCCTCCATCTGAATCTTCAGCAAATAGAGATCGGAGTTAAAGAACTTCTGAATTTCAGTTTCGATTTCGCCGAGCCGGTTCTTCATCAGACTCAGCTTGCGAATCACGCGGATGAGTTCCGCACCCGCGCCTTCACCATCCACGGTTTCCGGGCTCGATTCGTAGGTGTCGAGGATTTTCGCGAGACGCGCTTCATCGCCGTGCTGATAAGCTTCGTTCGCTTCCGCCATCAACTCCTGCCGGCGTGCGCGGTCCGCTTCGTTCGCAGTCAGGTCGGGATGAATGCGCTTCGCGACCTCGCGATAGGCTCGTTTCAGTTCCGGAGTAGGCGAGAAATTTCTTGTTTCCTCCGATTCCTTCACGGAAGCGGCGTTGCGGGATTCATCGGCGCGAAGGCGCGCTTCACGGGCGGCGCGTTCGAGGCGTTCATTCTCCGGATCCTCCGCCGCCATTCGCTCGGCAACCTGCGCGCGCAACTCATCCAGCTCGGCGTAAGGCAGCCCCACGAATTTCAGATAGCGCCGTTCCAGCGCGCCGAGTTCGCCGCGAACGCTGGCGAGGCGCAGTTCGCATTCGGCAAGCTCCGCTTCCAGGCGCTCCTGCTCGTGACGTTTGCGAGCCAGTTCGCGCTCTTCGGGCTTCACGCCTCGGGTTTGCTTGGTCGTCGCCATGGATGCCGGCCTGTACCCGCGAGCGAAATAATTCTCGCAGGCCGCCTAAGGCCAGA
>JBOGNJ010000043.1:0-47791 GCA_050746905.1 Candidatus Acidiferrales bacterium | reverse complement strand
TGCATCGGGCCTGCTCGCTCCTCCGAAAGTTATCTCAACATTCCCCACGTTATCAGCGCGGCGGAAATCACCAATGTCGACGCCATTCACCCGGGCTACGGTTTTCTGTCAGAGAACGCGAATTTCGCTGAAGTCTGCCAGGCTTCGCACATCACGTTTATCGGGCCTTCGCCGGAAGTGATCCGCATGATGGGTGAAAAAGACCGCGCGCGCCGCGAAATGTCAGCGGCGGGGCTGCCGATCATCCCCGGCAGTCCAGGGGTGGTTCCCGATGAGGACACGGCACTGAAGCTCGGCGGCGAGATCGGCTATCCCGTGCTCATCAAAGCCGCTGAAGGCGGCGGCGGCCGCGGCATGCGCGTGGTTCACAAGAAAGAGGAACTGATCTCCGCATTTCAGACCGCGCGCAATGAGTCGCAGCAGGCGTTCGGCAGCGCGAACGTGTATCTCGAGAAATTGATCGAGCGCCCGCGGCACATTGAATTTCAGGTGATCGGCGACAATCATGGCAAAGTCACCCATTTGCGCGAACGCGAGTGCTCAATTCAACGGCGGCACCAGAAAATCATCGAAGAGTCGCCCTCGCCTGCCCTCGACGCGAAGACGCGCGATGAAATGGGGGCTCGCGTTGCGAAGGCGCTCTCGAAAATCGGCTATTCCAGCGCGGGGACGGTGGAATTTTTGCGTGATGAAGCGTCAGGCAAACTCTATTTCATCGAAGTGAACGCGCGCATCCAGGTGGAGCATCCGGTGACGGAGATGATTTCCGGCGTCGACTTGGTGAAGGCACAGATTCGTCTCGCCGCCGGAGAAAAGCTCGAATCCGTGGTCGGCAAGCTCTGTTTTCACGGTCACGCGATCGAATGCCGCATCAACGCGGAGGATCCGGACACATTCGCGCCTTCGGCCGGCCGCATCACGGCGTTTCGCGTACCGGGTGGTCCGGGGATTCGCGTGGACACGGCGGTGTATTCCGAAGCCGTGGTTCCCCCCTATTACGATTCGCTTATCGCCAAGATTATCGCTTTTGGCGACGATCGCGCCGAAGCCATTGCGCGCATGTCGCGAGCTCTCGACCAATTCGTAATCGAAGGCATCAAGACGTCTATTCCGTTGCACAAGAAGATTCTCGAGGATCCCGATTTCATTGCGGGTAGGCTCGACACGCATTTTCTCGACCGCTACGAAGCCGTCGCGGCCAGATAGGACGCGCGATTTTGTTTCCACCTCTCTACGCGGTGCTGGACGAAGACTTGTTGAAGGTGCCTGCGCAGAAGTGCGCGTGGCAATTGGCTTCGGCAGGCGTTGAGCTGATTCAATATCGGGCCAAGCATTCGTCTCCGCGGGCGTATTTTGAAGCTTGCTCGAATTTGGCCGAGGCGCTGGCGAGCCGGAACGTCCGTCTGATTATCAACGACCGTCCCGACATCGCCGCGATGGCCGGCGCGGGCGGCGTACATGTGGGCCAGCAGGATTTGCCTCCCGATGACGCGCGGCGGATTTGCGGCTCGGGGCGGTGGGTGGGCGTTTCCACGCATACGTTGGAGCAGTTGCGAGCTGCGGCGAAAACTTCCGCTGACTACATCGCCGTGGGGCCGATTTTCTCGACGTCGACAAAAGAGAAACCGGACGCCGTCGTGGGCGCGTCTTTCATTCGCGAGGCCCGCAAACTGACTTCCAAGCCCATCGTAGCCATCGGCGGCATCACGCGCGAGCGCGCCGCCGAAGTTTATGAAGCAGGCGCGGACTCGATTGCCGTGATTCGCGATTTGCTCGAAACGAGTGATCCTGTCGCGCGGGCCACGGAATTCCTCGCTATTGCCAAATGTTCACAAATCAACTCAAAGCGAAATTCGCGAAACGAGGTTCGCTAAATGGCCGAACGCACTCCAGAGGCAGCGCCGTCAGCCGGACACCCTGGGCTGGTAAAAGGTCTGGGCCTTTTCGATTCGACGATGATCGTCGTCGGGTCGATGATCGGCTCGGGCATTTACATTGTGTCCGCTGATATTTCGAATCAAGTGCAAAGCCCCGGCCTGTTGGTCATTGTGTGGGTCATGTCCGGCGTGATGACCCTCATAGGAGCTTTAAGCTATGGCGAACTTGCCGCCGCGATGCCGCACGCTGGCGGACAGTATGTTTTTCTGCGCGAATCCTTCGGCGAACTCTGGGGATTTCTGTTCGGCTGGACGATGCTTCTAGTGGTGCAGACGGCCACGATTGCGGCAGTGGCTATCGCATTCGCAAAATTCACGGGAGTCTTCGCGCCGTGGTTTTCGCCGACGGCGTGGATACTCAAGTTCGGCACGTTCGGTCCCTGGAAGTTCCCATTTGGCATTCTTGGCCCTTACGATCTCGGCCTCAACCGGCAGAATTTTCTGGCGATCATTTCCATCGTGCTGCTCACATGGATTAACTTGCGAGGCTTGCGCCTCGGTAAAATCGTGCAGAACGTATTTACGAGCATAAAAACTGTCACTCTCGCCGCATTGGTTCTCCTCGGATTTATATTTGCGCGCGCGGAAGCCGTCGCGGCGAATTTTCATAATTTCTGGCACAACGCGGGACTTTCGGTGCAGCACGCCTATCCCCCAGGCGTAGGCACATGGGAAATTTCAACGGCTACAGTTGTTGGCGTGGCAATGGTGGGATCGCTTTTCGCGTCGGATGCCTGGTACGACATCACCTTCACCGCCGCGGAAGTGAAGCGTCCGGGCCGCAATCTCCCGCTTGCGCTTTTCTTCGGGACGCTCATCGTCACCACACTCTATGTCCTGACGAACTTCGCCTATTTGCGAGTGTTGCCCATGGCGGGCGATCCGCACGGCGCGACGATTATTTCGCGCGGTATTCAGTTCGCCACCGACGGCCGCGTCGCAACCGCTGTGCTGCAGGTAATCTTCGGCCCCGTCGGCGCGATTGTGATGGCGATCGCCATCCTGATTTCTTGTTTCGGCTGCAATAACGGGCTGATTCTCGCGGGCGCGCGGATCTACTATGCGATGGCCAAAGACGGATTGCTCTTCAAATCGATTGGCCGCGTGAACCGGCGGCACGCACCGGGCGTCGCGCTGATTGTTCAGTGCGTGTGGGCGTCAATTCTCTGTCTTTCCGGAACCTACAATCAGCTTCTCGATTTTCTGATTTTCGCGGAGTTAATTTTTTACATTTTGACGCTCGCGGGACTTTTCGTCCTGCGGCGCACGCGGCCCGATATGGACCGGCCTTATCGCGCCGTCGGTTATCCGGTACTTCCGGCTCTTTATATTCTGATGGCCTTATTTTTAGAGGTGCAGTTGCTGCGCTACAAGCCGCAGAATACGTGGCCGGGCCTGATCATTGTGCTTCTAGGCTTGCCGGTCTACGTAATTTGGCGCATGATGTCGCGCAACCGAAACGCGGCAGAGTAAATCGGGCAGTGTGAAGCGTCTCGATTTGCATTCAATTCACGGAGGAAAATGGATGGCCAGCCAACTGTTAGCAAAGAAACCGCTGAGCACCATCATGGCAGAAGCATCGGAGACGGGCGAACATTCGCTGAAGCGCTCGCTCGGGCCGGTCAACCTGGTGACGCTCGGCATTGGGGCGATCATCGGCACCGGCATTTTTGTCCTTACCGGTCCGGTGGCTGCCACCGCAGCCGGGCCGGCAATCATTCTCTCCTTCATCATTGCCGGCATCGGATGCGCTTTCGCTGGCCTTTGTTACGCCGAATTTGCATCCCTGCTACCCATCGCCGGCAGCTCTTATAGCTACGCGTACGCAACGCTTGGTGAAATCGTCGCTTGGATCATCGGCTGGGCGCTCGTCCTCGAATACGCTTTCGGTGCAGCTACCGTCGCCGTGGGATGGGGCGGATATGTCTGCAGTTTCCTGCAGGACCTCGGCTTTCCCTTTCCAGCGACCCTTTCTTACGCCCCCGGCACGGTTCTGGCCCAGTATCAGGGGCACTGGATGCCTGCCATGTCCCTGCCGCACGCGGCTGTACCGATAATGTCTACGCTTCCTCACGCGACCGCCCATTTCGATCTCGTCGCGCTCGTGGGCATCCTGGCCGTCACGGCCATTCTCATTAAAGGCATCAAGGAATCCGCCAACGTCAACAGCGCCATCGTCATCGTCAAAGTTTCGGTCCTGTTGATTTTCATCGGCCTCGGCATCGCTTTCCTTGCCGGCCACCACGCGCTTGCCGCCAACTGGCACCCCTTCATCCCGCCCAATGCCGGCCACTTCGGCGAGTTCGGATGGTCCGGCGTTCTCCGCGGCGCGGGAATCATCTTCTTCGCCTATATCGGTTTCGACGCCGTCTCCACCGCGGCGCAGGAAACCAAAAATCCCGCCCGCGACATGCCCATTGGAATTCTCGGCTCGCTCATTATCTGCACCATCCTGTACATCCTGGTGGCCATCGTTCTCACCGGCCTTCTTTCTTACACGCAACTGAACGTCGCTGACCCCATCGCGTTGGGCGTGGACGTGACGGGTGTGCGCTGGGGCAGCTACCTGGTGAAAATTGGAGCGATAGGCGGCCTCAGTTCCACGATGATCGTTATGCTTCTCGGTCAGACCCGCGTGTTTTTCACCATGGCTCACGACGGTCTTCTCGGCAAATGGGCCTGCAAAGTCCATCCCAAAATGCGTACGCCCTACATATCGACGGCCTTCATTGGAATGTGTGTAGCGCTACTTGCAGCATCTCTCCCGATCAACAAGCTCGACGAACTGGTCAGCATCGGCACGCTCTTTGCCTTCACCGTTGTTTGCGCCGGCGTCTGGATTCTCCGCAAACAGCAGCCGGATTTGTATCGGCCCTTCCGAGTGCCCTGGGTGCCATTTGTGCCCATCATGGGCATGCTGGTTTCCTTGCTCATGATGCTCTCGCTGCACCTTCTCACGTGGGAAGTTTTCCTCACTTGGCTTGTGATTGGCCTGGTGATTTACTTCACCTATAGCCGACGTCACAGCACAGTGCAGCGCGATTTGGCGGGGGTTGGCGCTACGGGAGCGTCCAGCGGCGGACCCCGGTAGCCGCCGTCGTCGCGTTTTGGGTTCTGGCGCTATTTTCCTTGCGGAGAGTTGCGCCTACGAGGTGACGGGGCTCACTGTCCTTCACGCGAATACCTGTTTTTTCCTATGCCAATAGTGGTCTAGATTAGAGGGCGCGATCCTGCCGCTTATTGCGCAAGAGCACATGAATCGCATCCGAGGTCACGCGTGCTTTCGTTTCATCGCTGGCGGGCATTCTGGAGGACCACATCGGCTCTCGATCGGCTGGCCACCGCTGTCTTCATTCTTTTCCTTCTGAGTTGGACGACGCACTTGGGGCGTTACCTCTCATTTCTTGGTGCGTGGCGCGTAATCCTGTTTCTGATCGCCGCCGGGTACTTAATAGTTCGGCTCGCGCGATGGGCGCGCAAACGACTACTGTGGGGCCTGCGCAATCGTCTGATCGTTGCGTACATTTTCATCGCCGTAGTTCCAGTCGTGCTCTTGCTTGCGATGGTTGCTCTCTCGGGCTATTTGCTTTACTTCCAGCTTGGCGCGCACCTGTTGCAGGACGACCTGACTGCACGCATCACGGACGTCGCCCATATCGCCGAGACGCTCGACCAAACGTTCGCAAACGATTTGGCGAAAGGGCGCCCTGTCGACTCCCGTGAAGTGCTCGCGCGTCCAGGCATCGCGGCCATGCTCAGTTCCGCCAGCAAGCGCCTTCCGGGACTTGAAGTTCATTTGCCCGAATCGGCTGCGGCCATTGGCTCTAACGCGCGGCCCGTGGAAGGATACTCCGGACTCGTGCAGTCTACCGGAAGCCTGTGGATCGAGGCCGTGGTCGCGAGCCATGCCCCATCGCACGAAGGCGAACTCTACGTTCGCGTGCCCGTCACTGCCGCGCTGCTCGGCGCCATCGCGCCCGATCTTGGCCCAATTCAGCTCACGACGTTTCGTCCCGCAGGCACATCCGATCCTGTCGCGGACGTTCTCAACTTGAACGGGCGCCGGCTCGTCCGCGCCGGCCAGGTTGTTAGCGGGCGGCCTCTCCAGCCGAAGCGCGGCTGGTACGACATGGAAATCTCCGGCGGCTCCACGTTGAACGCTGCGTTGCTCAGTCATGATGAGCCGACAACAGACACGATGCCCGTCGCGGCCACGTTCTCACTGCGGCCCTCGGAAATGACTCGTCGCCTCTTCGCCTCTCTGGGGCTGCTCGGCGACCCGCTCGTCATTATTCTGATTCTTATCGGCGTATTTTTTCTTGTTCTCGAGGTTGCCGCGCTGGTGACAGGTGTTGTGCTCACGCGTACGATCACCGTTGCCGTGGATGATCTCTACGAAGCCACGCGGCATGTGCGTCAGGGCGATTTCCGTCATCGTATCCATGTGCGTCAGCGCGATCAGCTGGGAGTTCTTGCCGAATCGTTCAATGCCATGACCAGTTCCATCGCGGAGCTGATTGAAGAGCAGCGCCAGCGCCAGCGCCTGGAAAACGAAATCTCGATCGCGCGCGAAGTGCAAACGCAACTTTTCCCGCGGGAGCTCCCCAAAATGGCCGGCTTGGAACTCGCCGCCGTTTGCCGCGCCGCGCGCGTCGTTTCCGGCGATTATTATGACTTCATGAACCTGGGCCATTCCCGCTTGGGCATGGTCATTGCGGACATCAGCGGAAAGGGAATCTCCGCCGCACTGTTGATGGCAAGCTTGCAAGCGGCCCTTCGTGGCCAGGCGATCATGAATGGCCATCGCACCACCGCCGAAGTGGTCAGCTCGCTCAATCGCCATCTTTTTTTGAACACCTCCGACGATCGCTACGCCACTCTCTTTTACGCCGAATACGACGCCGCGTCGCGCTCGCTTTGTTACACAAACGCGGGACACTGCGCGCCGTTTTTCGTCGTGGGAAACACAGTGAAGAAACTCGATGACGGCGGAACGGTTGTCGGGCTTTTCGATAACGCGGATTACAAACAGGTGACGATACCGGCCGAACCCGGCGGGCTCTTCGTCGGCTTTAGTGACGGCTTGCTCGAACCTGAGAACGTGTATGGCGAAGAATTCGGCACGTCGCGTCTGGCGAGCGAAGTATTGCGTCTGCGCGACGTTTCGCCTGAGCGCCTTGCCGATGGTCTGCTATCCGCCGTCGAGCAATGGGCCGGCTCGCCAGAGCAGGCGGACGACATGACGGTAATCGTCGCGCGCTTCCGCTAGGATTGAGTATTGCTGGGCCACATTTGTTTCTTCGTTGCTTGGCAATGCGTGCGGAATTCGGTAATGTTTCTCCGCTCGATTCTTTGAGGGAGATTTCGTGGAACTGGGAAAGCGCGTCGCGTTGGTGACCGGCGGAAGCAGGGGCATTGGCAAAGGCATCGCTTTGGGTTTGGGACGCGAAGGCGCGCGCGTCGCAATTTCCTATCGTTCGAATAAAGCGGCGGCGCAGAATACGCTGCGGCAACTTCAGGCGGTCGGATGCGAATGCTTTGCCGTCGAAGCGGACGCGACGAACCCGGAGCGCTCCGAGTCGCTCGTGCGTTCGGTGCTCGAACGTTTTCAACGTCTCGATGTGCTCGTCAACAACGTCGGCACTTTTAATTGGGGCACTGTGGCTGACACGACACTCGACGAATGGAAACGCGTGCTTGATTCGAATTTGCTGAGCGTCTTTTATTCGAGCAAGGCCGTGCTTCCCGCCATGCGCCACCAGCACTGGGGACGCATTATCAATCTCGGCGCAGTGGGAGCAGAACGCGCATTCGGGCAAGCCACCATTTCGGCGTACACGGCCGCGAAGGCGGGAGTCGTGGCGTTCTCGCGCTCCCTTGCGCTGGAAGAAGCCAAGAACGGCATCACCGTCAACGTCGTCAACCCGCCGAACATTGACGACAAAGAGCTCTCCCTCGATGAAGCTCGCCGGATGCATGATGCGCGCTTTCCCGTGGGCCGCCCGCCATCGGCGGACGACATCGCCGCTGCCGTCAAATTCCTCGCGTCCGATTCCGCCGATTACGTTACGGGGCAGGTGATCAGCGTTTCCGGCGGCTGGATGATGTAGCAAGTCCGCAGGAGAACCTCGGAGTTTCCGTTTTCCGCGTGTCACGATAAACTGGTGCCTGGACGTTTTCCGTATTGTCCGCCTGAATTCGCATGAAGATTCTCACCACCGCAGAAACGCGCGAGGCCGACCGTCTGACGACGGGGAAATACGGAATTGCCAGCCTATCGTTGATGGAGAATGCGGGCGCCTCGATCGCGCGATTCCTCGCGGTGCATTTTTCACCGCTCGAACGCCGGCGCATCATTGTGTTGTGTGGCAAAGGGAATAACGGGGGCGACGGCTTTGTTGCGGCGCGCAAATTGCGGGAACTTCGCGCTCAGCCGCTTGTTTTCCTGTTTGCGGATGCCGCTGAACTGACCGGCGATACCGCGGAGAATTTTCGGCGTCTGCGGGCCGCTTCGATTGAGACGACGGTGATTCGTGACGCCGTAGCGTGGGGCAATTCACGGAATTCGCTTGCGGGCGCCTCGGTGATTGTCGACGCGCTTTTGGGTACCGGCCTGCGGGGGCCGGTTGACGGTCTCCTGGCTCACGTGATTCAAGATGTGAATCAGCATGATCAGCGCACCTGCGTCGTTTCGGTTGATATTCCTTCGGGACTTTCGGGCGACAGCGGAGAAGTTGCCGGCCCGGCAATTGCCGCGGATTACACAATCACGTTTACTGCTCCCAAGACAGGGATGATCGCGGCGGCCGCCCGCGCCTCAGTCGGCCGGCTCGCAGTTGCCGATATTGGTTCGCCCCGCGAGCTGATCGAGGAAATTTCGCAGAGCAAAATCCGCTGGCTGGAGCCGTGGGAGCTTCGCAGCCTGCCGGTGGGCAGAAAAGGGGATTCGAACAAGGGTTTATATGGGCACGCACTCATTGTCGCGGGCTCAACCGGCAAGGCCGGAGCCGCGGCTCTGGCGGCGCGAGGGGCTTTGCGCGCGGGAGCGGGGCTTGTGACGGTCGCGGCGCCTGAGCCGGTTCTCGCCACGATTGCCGGCTTCGCAGCGGAAATTATGACCGAGCCACTACACGCCACTGCCGCGGGAACGATTGCGCGCGACGTTTTCGATTCAGGCGGCTTCGCGAAAATTCTTGACGGCAAGAGCGTGCTTGCACTCGGCCCCGGATTAACGACGCAGGAAGAGACGCAGCAATTTGTCCGCGCGATTATTGCCAGCCGGCCGAAAGCTCCAGTCATTCTTGATGCGGATGGCCTGAATGCTTTCGCTGGACGTGCCGGCGAGCTTCGCGATTCACGCCAAATGCTGGCTGTGACTCCCCATCCCGGTGAAATGGCCCGGCTCGTTGACAGCACGGTGAAGGATATTCAGTCGCGCCGCCTGGAAGTGGCGCGCAAAGCAGCAAGCGATTGGCAGGCGTTCGTCATATTAAAGGGTTATCAGACGGTTCTTGCGGCGCCGGACGGCACGGCGTGGATTAATTCCACGGGCAATCCCGGAATGTCGACCGGAGGCACTGGTGATGTGTTGACAGGAATACTGGCGGGTCTGACGGCGCAGTTTGGCGCGCAGAGTTGGCCGCTGACGCTGGCGCGCGGCGTTTATCTGCATGGACTGGCGGGCGACTTGGCCGCTGAGGAATTTGGCGAAGCATCGCTGATCGCCAGTGATGTGATACGTTCGATTCCCGCGGCGTTTGCACAACTCCGCGATGCGATACAGGCGCTGTGAGATGCCGGCTGCCGGATTTCTCTCACGCTCGGCCGCGGAAACGATTGCGCGGGGCAGAGAACTCGCCGGCAGTTTGCAGTCGCCGCTGCTCGTTCTTCTGACAGGCGAACTGGGTGCAGGCAAGACAACTCTGGCGAAAGGCATCATCAGTGGGCTGGGAGTGGCGGCCGAAGAGGACATTACGAGTCCGACGTTCACACTCGTTCACAGCTTTTCCGGCCGCGTTAGGGTTTTTCATGTGGATCTGTATCGTGTTTCCAATGTGCATGATTTTGACACGCTTGGGTTGGAAGATCTCTTCGCTCAGCCTGCCATCGTCCTGATCGAATGGCCCGAGCGCATGCGCTTGCGCACAAACTGGCCGGTGCTGCGCATTGCCCTTGAGCATATTGACGACCAGGTGCGAAAAATCACCACATCCGAAATCGTGGCGGAGAAGCTGGCGGGCCAGAGCAGCGGCAAAGCTTAGAAGACTGTGCGGAAAACACCTGTGCAGTACCCTAGCGGAGCCAATGCTGAATTGCGCGCCACAGGTCGGCAAGTAGCGGCCAAATCACGGCAAGAGCGAGGAGCACTGCCATCAACCTTCTCCTCGCGGCGATTCCGAATCGCCACGCAGCATCGGGTCCGTGACGCTCACAAAACCCGTGTTCATGGGCCAACTCTTCGCACCGCTCGCCGGAATGCCCCAGGTAGAGACAACGGGTCCCCTGTCCTTCCGCCGGGTTAACGACTTGGTCTCTCATCCTTGCGCCACTCCGGCATTCTGCTACAGTCAAAAGAGTAACGCCAGATTGGTCTCATGCCTGATACCACTACCGCAACGCCGGCCCGCCCGGCGCGCCTGAAACTTGAGCCGTACTCTGCCGAATTGCGCTTGTCAGCCCTGACGCCGGGAATCGATAACATTCACTATGATGTTTATCTAAGCCCCCGGTTCCTTGAAATCGGCCGGCAATATCTTGCCGATTTGGTGCGTCAAGCGGCGTCGCTTCAGCAATTCTTCGGATTCGAAAAACGGCAATCGCGCGCGAGTGATTCTTCGCAGTTTCGAAAACTGCTAAGCGAGCTCTTGCAGTCGGGAATCACTCGCGCGCAGTTCGAGAAGAACATTGAATTCGATCTGTTGTTGCGGATTGCCGTTCTGAAATTTTTCACCCAAGAACTCGCCAGCGAATTTTCGAGTTTGATCGTCGAATGCAAGGAGCACATTCGCTCGCGAGGCTCCGTCTTCGAACACAGCGAACAGGCGCACGTAAAACGCGCCCAAATTGCCGAACTGCAATCGAACCGCAAGGTCATTGTCCGGCGCGCGGGTCAAACGCTGTTTCACATACTGAAGGAATTGGACGAAACCGTGCTGGCAAAATCGCGCCGAGCGCTTTTTGGCGAGGACTTCGCCGCCACTTATGAGTTGCTCACCAACAGACTGCTTTTCGTCGAAAACGGAAACGATGACTACCTTTTTCTGGAACATTACGTGTTGCTCGGAAATTTCTTGCAGGACCCTGACCGCTTCGAGAATTTCGACACGCTGCTGATCGATTTTCTTCGCGACTTCGTCATCACGGATGCAAATTCCGAGGAGCTGCGGCGCGCGCAGGAAGTCCACGGAAAGCTGGTGGAACAGGCGCTCGGCAAGCGTTCTGCTTTGGCGAAGCTGGAAGAAGAGCAGGAGGAGGCGCTGCGCCGCGCCGGCAGCGGCGAAGGGTTCCTTCCCGGGATATTCAAGCGTCGCGGGGGCGCGGAGACGGAAACGAACCTGGCTGTTTTGCGGCGACGGCAGGCGGACCTTGAATTTCAGCTCGCCGAAATCAGCCCGGAGCTCGAAGCGGCGAAGCAAAAGGTGGACTTTTTAACGGAGGAATTCCGCACGCGCCTGGGCGATTATTTGAGCGAGCCGCAAAATGCGCGCCGTTTGTTCGATCCATCGGCGGCCGCGGGCCACGGAGTGGGCGACGCGGAAGTTCGCGAGCGTTTGCTTGAGGAGCTGCACCGGCGCCTCGAGGAGCGCGATCTTCTGGGATACGTGCTGGCGAGCTACGAGGTCTGCAATCTCTACAATGATTTTTGCCCGCCCGTGCACTTGCAGCAACTTCGCCGGGCGCTCCTGTCTCGCGATGAAATGAAACGCGTCGAAAAGGTGCTAAGCCAATTTCCGGCGCGGAATTTCTCGCTGAAGCGCATTGAGGAAGCCTCGAAAGCTCTGCGCCGCTACTCGCATGACGACTCGCGCGCGGTGGTCGTGCGTTTCGCGCAGGATTTGATGCGTCTCCGGCGAGACCGCCGGAACTACCATCACGTGGCGGCATGGCTCGATAAGATCAACCTGGTGCGATCGGACCGCCAGCGCGAGCTCTCCCGCGTCAATAATAGTCTTTACGAATTCGTCTTTTCGGATGAGCGGCACGGCACGGACGATCCCGTTGTGTCGCATACCGTGATCAAGGCGGACGTTCGCGGCTCAACGGAAATCACTAAGGATTTGCTGGCGCGCGGCCTGAATCCGGCATCGCATTTCAGCTTGACGCTTCATGAGCCCGTGAAGCGCCTGCTCGATCGTCACGGTGCAACGAAGGTGTTTCTGGAGGGCGACGCGATCATTCTGGCGATTAACGAAACGGAATCGAATCGCGCCGGACAGCGAGCGGTGGCGAAAGCGTGCGTGTTGGCGCGCGAGATCATAGAAGTGACACAAGCTTACAATGCCAAAGCGGAATCCGGAAATCTGCCGCGTCTCGAGCTCGGCATCGGTGTCGCGTTTCAAAATTCCGCGCCCTCGGTCTGGTCAGATGGCGATTCGAAAGTCATGATATCGAAAGCGCTCAATTTGTCGGACCGTTTGTCGAGCTGTTCGAAGATGGCCCGGCGCTTGTTCGCAAAAAACCCTTCGCCATTTCGCGTATTTCTGTTGCAGACGCTGATTGTGGAAGGCGCGGAGGAGGAAGAAGGCGACGAATTGTTGATGCGCTACAACATGAATGGCATCGAGCTCAACGAGGAGGGCTTTCAGAAACTCACGGGTGAGATTTCGCTTTTCCCGCTGGAGGGAAGCTTTCCCATGCCGTGGGGCAAGGATCGCGCGCAACTTTTCTACGGCGAGTTGCCATTCGGGGATTTTCTCGAGCCCATTGTAATTCGCCGGGGAATGACGCGCGAGCTACAGGCCGGAGGCAAAATTGGCGGTTCCACGAGCCGTCCGTATTTCGAAGTGTGCGTCCATCCCAAGCTTCTCGAACTCGCCCGCAAAAAAGTCGGCACTACAAAGCGCTAAATCGCATCGTTTTCTTGTCTGTTATTTCTCGAACCCTGGCGAGCAAACCTGCCTTTCCTTATGCGGCGAATCGGATGCGCTTGCGGCGATTTCTTTGTGCGCCCGGCTTCTGCCGTTATAATCCGGGCGGAGGCGAAAATGGTCCGGTGACTGTCCCGGCCTTCAAAGCCGGCGATTCGGCTCCTAGCGAGCCGAATGGTGGGTTCGACTCCCACACGCTTCCGCCAAGCTATCCGTACAAGCAGTTGGAGCTCCTTTTGGGCCGCTGGCACAGCCTTAGTTCGGGGGTACGGCTCTGGGTGCCGCAGCCCTCTGACGTTTGAGGGTGCGGTTCTTGACTTTCCCGGCCAGCGCGCTCAGTCCGAATCGATCGTCAACAACCCATCTCCGCGCCCTGCATAAAAACTATAACTGCTCCAGGGCCAATTTTTCGGATCGCACGGTGGAACAGGACGACCCTGGAAGCTACACGCAGATTCACTATGCTCCCAGCGGGTTCAAGATGGAGTTGATGAACGGCCAGTCGTGGAGCAAAAGCTTCAGTGCAAGTGGTTGGAGCCCCTTTTTGCTGCGCGAGCTTCCGGCGATACAGATGTCGGCATGATCATTGCGAAAGCTGCGATACCTGCACTTGAAAGCGGCCTAGCAAGTCGCCCGTGGCGTGTTCAACGGCTGTGACGGCAAGCCTGTAGCCAACTTCTGCCTGTACCAAACTCAGCTCAGCCTGCGCCAACTCGGTCTGGGCTTCAAGCGTGAAGAAGATGGGCTGCGCACCTAACGCGTATTTGCGCTGCTCGGCCTGCAGGTTTTTCTGAGCCAAGTCCAGAGCCACTTTCGAGGCCTCCATATCGAGTTTCGATTCCTCAAGCTGATGAACTGAGTTTGTAACTTCCAGCGTGATGCTCTGACGAGTCTGGCGATCCGAGTAGAGATCATGGCGCTTCGTAACCAGCGCATTCCCCAAATTGGCTTCGCCGCCATGGTTTCTGAGCGGCAGTGTGAGAGAAACACCGAATCCGTAACCCGGGAATCCGAAGCCGAACACCTGGCCGAGGGCGTCGAACCAGCCGCCCCTCGAGATCACCTGAACCGGGACGCTGTTAATGTTTATTTCGTTTCCGCCGAGACCATTGCTTTCATAAGTGCCCGTGAGCCGCAGATCCGGTTCCAAAGCGTTATGCGCAATTTTAATGTTAAGGTCGTCGCTTGCGAGTTGCTGGTGTTCGGCATCCAGTTCGGGCCTGTTGGCGAGGGCCTTCTCGAGAGCCGTGGTGATGTCCATGTTCATAAGACTTCCCTCAGGTTCCGGTGGCTCCGTCAAATCAAGATCGAGCGCGCGAATATTCGGGTCGATGTCGGCTCCGACGATTTGGCGAAAGGCATCCTCGGTTTGTTTCAGGAAATATTCGCTTTGAATTTCAGCGACGCGGCGTTGGGCGACCTGGGACTCAGAGCGATAAATGTCAAGCGGCGGGAGCGCACCGAGTTGTAGCGAGTGCTTGTCATGGTCATAGGTTTGCTGCGCTTCATCGAGCGACTTGCGTTGGACCGCCAGGGTTTCTCTTGCCTGGACGACATTCCAATATTGCGCGACAACTTGGAGAATGATGTCGTTTACCTCCTGCTTAAATGTGGCGCGCGATTGCGCGAGCCGGCGCTGCGCAACGATGATTGGGCCGCGATTTGGAAGGAATCCTCTTCCGCGAAGCAGCGGCTGCGAAAAGTTGAAAGTAAAATTCCCGGAAACCGAGGGGTTGAAAAAATTGAACGAAGCGTTTGAGGAAAGCTTGTTGGCGTTAATCGACGCCTGATAGTTTGTTCCGGTCAGTAAAGTCTGGGAAACGCCGAGCTGGGCAGTCTGGCTGAGGCTGCTCAGCGTAGGCGCACCGGAGAGCTGCGAAAAAGTCGGGGATTTCGAGCGAAACGCGTTGAAACCTGACGTGAGCGAGGGGTCAAACGGGCCGCGCGCGAAATCGATGCCGCTCTTGGCCGTGCCGATTTGCTCCTGATCGAGAGCGATGTCGGTGTTGTTGGCGAGAGCCAGCCGAATGGCGTCATCAAGGGAAAGTTGCAGCTTTCCGGCCGCGATGTACCGTTGAAAGCTTTGCGATACTTGCGCGTCGGAGATGTGTTGCCCTTTAGAGGATTGTTCGAGGGTTCTGCGATACGAAGCGCCCTGCGCATGGCAGGCTGGGACCGCCACAATAAATACTGCCAGACACGAAACCAGCCACATCTGTGATGGCTTCAATTTGTTCCTCCCGAATGGATTGACGCTAGCCGAATATTCGAAAACCAGCACGCAGAGAACGGCCGGCAAAAGTGAAAGCGCACGTCTACTCGTAGCGGATTGCTTCCACCGGATCGAGACGCGCCGCCTTCACAGCGGGATAGATTCCGAAGATCATTCCCACTGATATGGACACCAAAAACGCCAACAGGATCGAGCCGGCCGTCACAATCGTTGACCATCCCGCCAGCCATGCAATCAATCGAGACATTCCAAAGCCAAAAACAATGCCCAATACCCCGCCGGCGAAGGATATTAGGATCGCTTCCACCACGAATTGCCGCACAATGTCAGACTGCCTGGCGCCAACGGCGCGGCGCACGCCGATTTCGCGCGTTCGCTCAAGAATACTCGCGAGCATGATGTTCATGATTCCGATGCCTCCCACAAGCAGCGAAATCGAGGCGATGGCCACCATCACTGTGTTGAAAAGACGCTCGGTGCGTTGCTGTTCGGCGAGAAGTTCGGCGGGAACAATCACGGTGAAGTCACCCGCGTTGTGATGCGTGGAGTTCAGAACGCCCCGAACAACTTCCGCGACGCTTGCGCTATCCGCCGCCGGCGTGAGATGCAGGTACATGCCATCGATTTCATCCTTCAAGTCGCTCATCGAATCCTGCAACCGCAGCACCACGGCATTTACGGGAGCATAAATTAAGTTGTTCAAGTCCTGATTGGGTACGCCGGCCACTTCAGTTTGGGTTGCGAGCTCGGGCGCCACGGTGCCGATCACGTGAAACCACTGATCGTTCACTTTGATGTACTGGCCCACGGCTTCCGAGGAGCCGAACAGATTGAATTTTGCGGCTGAGCCAAGAACGCACACCGGCGCGCCGGTGGCGTTTTCGTCCGCTCCGAAGAATCTGCCTTCCGTGACGCGGAGTCCCGCTATGCGAACGTAGCTCTCGTTTACGCCATAAACTTGCGGATCATCCTGCACGGCTTTTGGGATCAGCTTCGTGGGAGCGAAGCGCTTGCGCGGCGTAGCCTCGGCGACACCGGCGACATTCAGAATCATGCGGTAATCGTCGAATGTGAGGCCGGGCGAAGTCCGGCGCACCTTCTGAAGCGTTTGATAATTCGCCGCCTCCTTGGCCTCCACAATCAAATTTCGGACTCCAAGTTGTTCAATGAAAGCCATCACTTTTTGCTGCGCGCCGGCACCGATGGAGAGCATCGAAACCACGGCGGCCACGCCGAATATCATTCCAAGCATGGTCAACAGGGAACGGAGTTTGTGGATCATCAGGTTTTCGAAGCCCAGGCGCAGGTCAGGCAGCCAGTGGAGCAGTGAGCGTGGGTAAGCGAGCCTTGTCGGCTCGATTTGATGTGTTGCCATTTTCTAGTGAGCTCCGGGGCCGAGCGCCGGCGCTGTTGCGCCGGATTTCGTTGCTTCGGCGGCTTTCTGAACAGGGTTGACAAGCGCAACCTGCAGACCCTCTTTCAATCCGTCGATGACGGCGACACCTTCCGTTACATAACGAATCTTGACTTCGCGAGGCTCAAAGCCACCCCCAGTTTTCACGTAGACCGTTGCCTTGTTATCCTTTTGAAATACAGCTTGCCGTGGGACGTATAGAGCATGCTTCAGGGGATCGCCGGAAATGATGAGGCGAGTTGTAAAGCCAGGGCGCAGTTGAGAGTTGGCACGAATCAGTTGTACCGTGACGCTGAATTTGCGCGCCGAATCGTCGTTGAAGAAAAACGAGTCACTGGAAGCCCCGGCAAGTGTCTTGACCTTGCCTTGCACGGTTAGTCCGGGCAGGGCATCCACTTTCACCTCGACTGGCTGGCCGATTTTGATGTTGGCGCGATCATTTTCTCCTACCTTGGCGGCGATCTCCATCTGGTCGATATCGATTACGTCAGCGACTATCCGGCCGGGCCCCACTTGATCGCCTACTTGATATTCGGGCAGGGACATGCCGCCGAAATATATTCCGCCGGAGGCGTCCGTGTTCTCACGCACGACGACCAATCCATCGATCGGAGACCTCACTTGCATGTTGACAATATTCTCTTGCGCCTGCCGCATGGCGAGGTTTGCTTTATTGCGTTTTTCCTCATCGACGGCGATGTTCGCTTTGTTAGACGCCGCGTGTGACTGAATGTCTTGCTGGAGTTGCGCGAGAGCTCTGTTTGCTTCATCCAGGGTCAACTGATTTTTCTGCGCGTCGATGGCGCTGACAATTTCGTGTTTGCTCACGTCCAGTTCCGCCTGGCGCACCGCGAATTGCGCTTTGAGCAACGCTGTTTGATCTTGCGCGATTTGCACCAGAGCGTCATCCTTCGCTTTCACGATCTGCTGTTGGGCCTGCGCGAAATCGGAACGGCTCTGTTCCAGGTTGTATTCCTGCTGACTGGGATCAAATGCGATAACCACGTCTGCCTTCTTGACCGGTGTGCCCGTTTTTTCCAGACGAATGATTTGTAGGGTGCCGCCCGCAACCGGAGGGGTAATCAGCGTGGCCGTTTGTGTGGCCCGCAGCTCGCCAGTCGTATACACCTTGGGCTGGAGATCCCCCTGCTTCACCAGAGCGACAGGTATGCCTTGCGGCGATGGTTGAGTGGCTCCGCGGGCCGCACACGAAGCAAGGCTCGTGCTCGCGAGGGCGAGAACGATAAGTACGTTGAATGGAATGTTCTTCACGGTCATTTCTATTTCGTTAGTCCGATGCCGGTTCTTCTAGCGCCACCCGCTCGCCGGGCTGCAATCCATTCGCGATCAAGAGCTGATCGCCGCTGCGTCGCACCACAACGACTGTACGCTGTTCAAGTCGCGTACCGTGGACCACATAAACGACGCTCTTGCCCGCTTTGCGAAACAGCGCCGCAGCCGGAATTGTGATGGCATTGGGAAGCTGGTCCACAATGACGCGCACATTTGCGCTCATGCCCGGGCGAAGCCTGGGGTCGGATCCTCTCAGAACGATGTTCATTGTAAAATTCCTTGGAAAAGGCCAGCCCGAGGAAAAATCCATACTGGCAATCGTACTGATCTGCGCGATTCGTCCCGTAAAGTCACGGTCGGGGATAGCTTCAATTCGAACGTTGGCTGTCTGGCCCAGTTGAATGCGTCCACGCTCCGTCTCGTCAAGACGTCCGGTAATCTCGAGCGTCGCTAGATCCGGCAATTCCGCAATTGCCGCGCCGGGCCACGCGCGATCGCCCTGCTTAAAGGGAGCGCCATTGTCCATGGGCCCGGCCGACCGCCAGTTGTCCTGCAAAGTGACGATGCCGTCGATGGGCGCCCGCAACGTGAGTGCGTCGAGGCCGCGTTCCGTTTGGCGAACGTCATAGAGGGCCTGGTCACGCTTTTGCTGTTTGCTCTCGATAGTGGCCGCGTCCGCATTGCGGTCTGCCTTAAGCTTCTCATCCATTTCTTTCAACTTCTGCTGCGCGTCAGCGAGCTTCAAATCCGCTTCCTCGCCGTCTATCTTCGAGAGAATCTCATGCTTGCTGGCGTCAAGCTTCGCGGATTGCACGTCGAATATGGCTTTCATCACATCGGTAAGATCTTGTTCTTCCTTCAATCGGGCCAGAGCGCGTGATTGCTGAATTTCAGCCGTGGAAGACTTCAATGTGGATTGATCTTGCGCAAGGGTTTGTTTCAGCGTCGTCGCGTCAAACTGCACAACGACGTCGCCTTTCTTTACCTGGGCGCCATTCGGCGCCAGCTTGATGATTTGCAGATCGCCCGCCTGAAATGGAGCCGAAACCGTGACGGACTTTCTCGCCTTCGCTTCACCGCGAATCTGCACGTAGTCCGTGAAGTCAGTACGTTGAACAACGGCGCTGGGAAGCAGCGGCGCCGGCCGAGCTAACCGGAAAGCGCCAAACGCGGCGAATCCCAGGACAATGAAGGAGCAGAGCAGTAGCGATCCTTTTCTTCGGCTCCATAAATTCGCGATCGTATTCATTTGGACCCGGACGAACCGGCGCTTTCTTGCGCATTTTTCCGAATCACGTCGCCGTTGTGCAATCCTGTTTCAATCACGGTCTCGAGGTCGTCAGATAGACCGTTGGTTACGTAATGTCTTGCGAAACCCGTCGCCGTTCTGAGGAGCACGTAGCTTTGTCCTTTTTCGTTCGCAACGCTTTGGGCCGGCACAACCAGAATGTTTTGCAATCTTTCCAGCTCCACGTCGGCAGACGCTGAAAGATCGGGCATAAGTTTGGGGTTGCTCACTCGAATCGAAAGAATAGCCACAAAAGTCCGGACTTTGTCTGTAAATTGCCCTGAGTGGCCCAGAGGTGCCAATTCCTCGATGGTTCCGGGAAACGAGAGGCCTGGGTAGGCATCCAGATGAACCGTGGCCGGCTGTCCGATTCGCAAACCGGGCATGTCCTGCTGGTTGACTTCCACGCGAACATCCATCTCCGCGGGATCAATCACCTTCATAAACGGGACGCCGGGGCGCACTTCATCACCCTCTTGGACCTCGCCCATTCGGCCGCCCAGCCAGATAGTGTTCAGGACCACAATGCCATCCATGGGCGAGCGGATCGTCATCTTCTCCGCGTTTCCCTGGGCATAGAGCATCGTGCCGCGGGCCCGGTCCCGCTGAATCTCCAGAACGCGAATATCGGCCGCCGCCGCCGCGCGTTTCAATTGGAAAGTCTGGCCGAGTTGCTTGAACGTCTGTTCAGCTTCTTGAAGAGCTTCCTGATTTTTCTCCGCGTCAATGCGTGAAACGATGTCTTTCTTGGTCACCTCGAGTTGGGCCTTGGCCAGGTCATCTTCGGCTTGCTTCAATTCTGTTTCATCTTTGGCTCGCGCCGCATCTTCCGCCGCCTGCTTTTCCTCGACTTGATCGACAAGATCCTGGTAAGCGGCTTTCTTATCGAGAGAGTCCTTGATCTGCGCCTGGCGGTCGAACTCAACAAGCATATCGCCCTTTTTGATGTGTGTTCCCGCGAGCGCGAGCCTCGTCACGACCATCGAGCTGAGTTGAGCCCCTTGCAGTCTGGGTGCCAGAACCGGCCGCGATCTGACGGCCTCCGTGGTGCCGGTTAAGCGAACCAAGCGGACGAAATCCCTTTTTGTCACGGTCACGGTACCGGGTTCTTCACGGTTTGACGCGCTCGTGCGTCGAAGGTTTGCCGAAAAATATGCCCCCAGCACCAGCACAGAAGCTACGACAGTCACCGCAACGATGCGAACGATGCTGTGTCGTCCTGGTGAATTCGGGGACTTGCCGGGTGGAGGGTCAACGTGGGGAGGTTTTGGTACTGCTCGCTGGAAAGCGGGTTTTTTCACGAGCGGCTTGTAAGCTGAGTCTTTCATGCCGGCATACCCATGACGGCGTTCCTGATTTATCGATGATGGAGTATATTCCTTGCAATATCAGTTATCAATTCAACATCGGCGCCAAGCTGAAAAAGACATAAACTCTTGTTTCCGAGATGCATTCCGGGGCTACAAGGATAGCTCGTACGTTTTTGGGTTTCGTACGCCACTCGATTCGATTCTGATCGATCTTTCGGATGCACTTTTCCAGCTGGGTATGCCGTTTCTATGGAGACGCTATTGAGATGTTTATGTTCGTTAACCGGACAACTTTGCGTACTCAAGCGCTGCATCAGTGGCCGCCGATGGAATCGCGAACCACACCGTACTCGCCTCCCCAGAGGTCGGTCATCTGACTGCGGATTTCCCACAGCTCGGGAAAGAAGCGCACGCGCATCCCTTCGTTTAGCAGATCGACCGCGCGGCCCTTCAGCGATTTTGCGCCCAGGCCAATCGTGCGCATGATCAATTGCATGTGCACCGCGCGAAATCTTTGAAATAGTTCGTCAAATTCCGCGAATGCTTCCGCGACCACGTAGGCGTCCGAGTGACTGTATTCGGAGTTGTAGATTTTCTCAATCGTCAGCCCATGTTTGTCGAGATAGCATTTCTTGAACGATTGCCATAGCGGCGTATGCATTCGCAGAATCGTTCGAAACCCCGGCGATTCCTGTCCGCTGCCGTTTCCCAACCGCAAGCGAATCTCCTGGTACTCTTTGGGGGACATCGTCTCCAGAAGCGCGAGTTGCTCGATCATCAGCCGCAGGGCGGTGTGAACCCGACGGAAAAGCGTGATGATGCGATTGGTCTCTTCCTTCTGGATGTAATCATCAATGTCGAGCAGCGTGTATCCGATGAGCTTCATCCACATTTCTTCGACCTGGTGGACGATCTGGAATTGCAGCTCGTCCGCATTGCAGAAATCGTTAAAATCTTTCTGACACGAAAGCAGAGCCTTCGTATTCAGGTAAATTTCGTAGTCGAGCGTCCCCTCGCCGTTCATGATCGAATAGAAGAAATTCCGGTCCATCGGTGTGACCTCCTGCAATGCGAAGGTGTTTATGCGCCAGGCCCCGGGGGCCATCTTATCGCAGGGAACGGAACGCAACTACAGTTTGCTCGAATTTCAGCAAGGCCTCAAAGGCAAAACGGAGGCCGCTCGGGCGCCAGGGCGGAAGTTTTCATGCTCCGAGTCTACAGTCAAAGAGGGCGCGGCTCCTCGGCGTCTCGTTTACCGAGCACGATGCGAAGTCGATGCTCGGAACCGTCATCGTTTAGCGGAATGTTGGATGAAGGCGGCAATGCCTTGTCATCGAGCTCAACGGCGGCGACACCGCGGGAAACATGGTTTGGATTTTCGACAGTGATCCGGTAAATCGCCGAGTGATAGTGAAAAAGAATCGAGTAACTGGGCCATTCGCGCGGAATGCAAGGATCGATTGAGAGTGCGGCGCCGCGCATCCGGAATCCAAGGATCCACTCGAGGCCGGCGCGATGCAGCCAACCGGCGGAGCCGGTGTACCAAGTCCATCCGCCGCGGCCAACATGCGGCGGCTCGGAGTAGACGTCTCCCACAGCGACGTAGGGTTCGACTTTGTAACGCTGCACGCTTGCGCGCGAATTGCTCCGGTTAATCGGATTGAGCATGCGGAAGAGTTCAGCGGCTCTGTCCCCATCACCCAGCGCGGCGAATGCGATTACCGCCCACGTGGCGGCATGCGTATATTGGCCGCCGTTTTCGCGGATGCCGGGCGGATAGCCTCTGATGTAGCCGGGATCCGGCCCTGTGTTATCGAACGGCGGAGTCAGCAGGAGGACCAGTCCGTCCCGGCCGCGTACCAACTGTTGATTTAGGGCCGCCATGGCACGCGCCGCACGGCTTGGTTCCGCGGCGCCGCTGATCACGCCCCAAGACTGCGCGATGGAATCGATGCGGCATTCCACGCTTCCTGCTGAGCCAAGCGGAGCGCCACTGTCGAAATAGGCGCGACGGTACCATTCGCCATCCCAACCGTCGCGCTCGAGCGCCGCCTTGAGAACGCTGACATGGACTCGCCAGGCTTCCGCGCGTTTGTGTTCGCCGCGGGAATCGGCAATTTTCGCAAACTCCCAGAGAATCGTGTGCAAGAACCAGCCCAGCCAGATGCTCTCTCCTTTGCCCGTCTCGCCGACGCGATTCATGCCGTCGTTCCAGTCGCCAGTGCCCATCAGAGGGAGTCCGTGGCTGCCAACGGAAAGGCTCCGGTCAAGCGCCCGCGCGCAATGTTCGAACAGCGTCGCGCGAGTCTGTGAAACACGGGGCTGAAAATAGGCTTCAGTCTGCCCTTCGGCGAGGGTTTCTCCTTCAAGGAACGGCGCCGTTTCGTCGAGCACTTTCACATCGCCGGACGCTTCGATGAATTGCACTACGGCATAGGGCAGCCAGAGAAGATCATCGGAGATACGCGTGCGGACGCCGCGTCCGGAGGGCGGGTGCCACCAATGCTGAACGTCGCCTTCCATGAATTGACGTCCGGCGGCGCGCAGCAATTGCTCGCGAGCAACATCCCGTTTTGCGACGGTGAGAGCCATTATGTCCTGAAGCTGGTCGCGAAACCCGTAGGCGCCGCTCAACTGGTAAAATGCCGCGCGCGCCCAAATCCGGCACCCCAGCGTTTGGTAGAGCAGCCAACGATTCATCAGCGTGTTCATGGCTGGTTCGGGTGTGGCGACTTGGACGGTGGCGAGCACGTCATCCCAACCACGCTTGACCTTAGTCAGCACTGCGTCGAGGTTCGCTGCCCGATAGCGTGATAAGAGCTCGCGAGCCCGCTCCGCGTTTTCCGCCTCACCCAGAAAGAACACAATCTCCGTACTGGCGCCCGGCAGCAACTGAAACGACGTTTGGAGAGCGGCGCACGGATCGAGACCCGCTCCCGCCTTTCCGGAAAGAGCGCCGCCTCCCTCAAGCGCCAGAGGATGTTCGAGCGTCCCATTGCGCCCGATAAATTCGGCGCGATCTCCCGTGCAGGAATTCTGTGCGCCTCTTAAGTCGGCAAAAGCGATTCGTCCGCCGAATTCTCCGCCCCAGGCGCTTTGCGCGAAGATCGCGCCGGTCTGAGAATCAATTTGCGTTGAGATGTAAGGGGCCGACGTGCTTCGCGAGCTTCCCAGCACCCACTCCGCATACGCCGTCACGGAAAGCCGGCGTGCTCGACCGGAATCGTTCCTCAAGATGAGACGCGAAATTTTGACGGAGTCTTCGGGCGGAACAAATTGCAAGAGTTCGAGAAGAATTCCATGCGAGCCGTGCTGGAAGCGGCTGTAGCCCTGGCCGTGACATGCAACGTACATCGCGGTTTCATCGCGGATCGGCAGAGCCGTCGGCGTCCAGATTTCCCCCGTGCTTTCGTCGCGGACGTATATAGCCTCGCCAGGGGGATCTGTCACTGGATCGTTCGACCACGGCGTGAGCTGATTCTCGTGGCTGTTCAGCGACCACGTGTGCCCGGAACCGGATTCAGACGCGAGGAAGCCAAAGGATGCATTCGCGATCACGTTTATCCAGGGGGAGGGAGTTCGCAAACCTTCACTGAGCACGGTGACGTATTCGCGGCCCTGCTCCGCAAACCCGCCGAGGCCGTTGAAAAATTCCAGAGCCGGCAATGGGAGCTCGAGATCCTGGCGCTTCGCCAGCCGACGCGGCCGCGCAAGGGCGACAGACAGTAATTCCGCGCGCTGCGATCGAAGGACTTGTTCCGAGAGCGTGCCCCGCCGGCTTAGTAAGACAGCTCGCGCGATGGTTTGAAGCAGAGTTCGTTCGCGTGGGGTGATGAGTTCCCCGCGTAACAGAAAAATACTGCCTCGCGCCTTGTCTGTGTCCGGCCACAGCCGCAGGCGGCTTCCGCGCACCAGTTCATCCAGCACGTCCTGCAGATCCTGGGCATAGGACGGAGGTTTCTCATTGATGATGACGATATCCGCGAACAACTGCTTCATGCGCCAGTACTCATGCGCGCGCAACAGTTGGCGCACGATTCCGACATCTTCCGGATCGTCGATGCGCACCAGAACGATGGGTAAATCGCCGGATATCCCGTGCGCCCAAAGCGCCGAACGTTCCAGGCCGCTTTGGTTGAGCACGTCAGAAGAAGGCCTCAGAGCAGGGTCCGAGTACAGCACAGAATTGGCAAGGCGCTGGAACAAATGCGCTTCTTCGACATCAATGCCCAGATGATGAAGTTGCACTTGCGCCTGTGTCCATGCAAGCGACAACGTACGCTCGAATGTTTTGGCCGCGCGATACTTGTCCGCGAGATCGAGGAGCATCTCGCGGGAGGGGGCCACGATGGTTGAAAAAACAATACTCACCGCGCTTCCGGGAGGAATTCGGACGGTTCGGCGCAGGCTCATGATGGGGTCAAGGACAGAGCCAACGGTATTCGACAGCGGACGGCCATCGATAACCGATACGGGCTTGCGGATGTCCTGCCCGCGTCCGATGAACCGCGCCCGATCCGTCTCGAATTGAGGCTCACGAATCGCTTCGCCTTCTACAACGGCCACATGCGCCGCCCATGCCACCGTTTCCTTGTCGGATTGAGGCCGTCGCGTCGCAACCAGGCCGCTTACTTCCGGCGCGTATTCGGTCTGCACAAACAAATTGGAAAAAGCGGGATGCGCCATATCCGCGCCCTGCGGCGCCAGACAGATCTCCGCGTAAGAGGTAACTTCAATCTCGCGCACGCGAGTTCCCAGATTTGTGATGGAAACGCGCCGCACCTCGGCATCGTCTTCGGGCGACACGACAACTTCGAGAGCTGTCGTCAGAGCGCCGTCACGCCGGATAAATTCCGCACGGTCCTCGAAGAAGGAAGCCTCATAGGAATCGGGCTCGACGCCGCTCGGCTGGAAACCGGCGGACCATACTTGTCCCGTCTGCGCATCGCGAAGGAATACATAGTTGCCCCAACAGTCGCACGTGACGTCTTCCCGCCACCGCGTTATGGCAATGTCCCTCCAACGGCTGTAACCCGATCCCGCGGCGGTCAGCATTACAGCGTATCTTCCATTGGAAAGGAGATGCGTTCGCGGTGTGGGTGTTTGCGCCGTGCTGAAGCGCCTTACCACGGGAGGAATCAGTTCGCGGATTTGCGCCGTTGCGGACACGTCCTGCGCGCGTGGCCGTGTAACCATCACATCACGTGGCGTGCGCTCCTGTAACAGCAATTCCGTGGCTTGGACCATTGGCGCAGCGTGGAACCGATTGCGCATTGCACCGTCGTTCAGGACGTTGGCCAACGCCACTAACGTCATCCCTTGGTGGTGCGCGAAATAGGTGCGCACCAGGGCGACATCCTTTCCCTCGGGGAGACGCGTGGATGTGTAATCGAGCGCTTCGTAAAAACCATATGTGCCCGCCGCGCCCGATTCTTCCAGCCGCGCAAAGTTCTCGAGAGCCGCGATGGGATCGACCATGGCGGCGAGCGCGGTGGCATATGGGGCAACCACCAAATCATCGCTGAGTCCGCGTTTGAGGCCCAAGCCGGGTACTCCGAAACTCGAATATTGATACGTCAAGTCGACGTCACGCGCGTTGTAGGCGGACTCTGACACTCCCCACGGCACTCCTCGTTCCCCTCCGTATTCCGCCTGACGCCGCACGACAAGCTCGTGGGTTTGATTTAGCAGACTTCCCTCGGGAGAGCGCAGTACGAGCGCCGGCATCAGATATTCGAACATCGAACCTGACCACGAAGTGAGCGCCGAACCGCCATTCACTGGCGTGAGCGCTCGCCCTAGTCGAAACCAGTGCGACGCCGGAACTTCGCCCTTCGCGATCGCGACGAAACTCGCCAATCGCGCTTCGGATGCGAGCAAATCGTAATAGTTTGAGTCCGGCGCGCCATCCGTCACGCGATATCCGATCGAGAATAGCTTCCGCTTATCATCGAACAAAAAGCCGAACTCCATCGCTTCGACCATTTTTTCGGCTGTTTGTATGATCGTCAGGAGCCTGCGGATCAATGCAACGGCTTCCGTGACGGATTGCTTTAGAACCTCGATAAGCGCGTCAAGACAAATGCGTGTGTTCCGGTTAGTGGGGACGCCACCGGCGGGTTGGCCATCGGCAAAACGTATCCGCAGCTCGGAAAGTTCCCGAAGCGCCGTATCGAATCGATCTGGCGCGCCCGCGACCGTTGGAATCGAGTAAAGAAGCTCAATGGCCTTTGATTCGGGGGCGTAATCTCGCAAACAAGCCGCCAGTCCGGCGACATCCTTCGGCTCCACTCGAGCCAGAGGAATTAGAACTGCCGCGTCTCGAGCGTGGCTTTCAATGCACGCCCGCAACGCATTGGCCCAAACCGGCAACTCGGAGTCGGCCGTATCTCCGCGCTCCTGCGTCAGAGTCTGCGCAATATCAGCGGCATTTTGCGTCAGCGCCTTCCACTCGGCCAATCGTTCAGCCCAATCCACGGCGCCGGCGGGCGCCAATTCCAGCGAGCTTCGTATGCCATCGACAGCGCTGCTAAGCTGCTTCCGTGTGACAACTTCGGTGCGCCTGGTGCGCGGTACCCCGATAAGTGCGTCGCTCAAAAGCCGGGCCGTGTCTCGCATTCCTGCAAGCACGTTGCTTTCAAAAGCTGATTTTTCCATCAGCTCGCGACAACCGTTGGCCAACGCCAATAAGTGGCCTGCAAGATTTCCACTATCGACAGTCGAAACGTACTTCGGTGTCAGGGGATGAAGGTCAAAAGTGTCGTACCAATTGTAAAAATGTCCGCGAAACAATTCCATTTCGCGCATGGTTGCCAATGTGCTTTCGAGCCGCTCAACCATTTCCACAATGCCCAGCCAACCAAGGTCATGCGCAGAAACAATCGAGAGAAGATACAAGCCGATGTTTGTCGGCGATGTGCGATGCGCCAAAACTGCTTTGGGAATTTCCTGGAAATTGTCAGGAGGTAGAAAATGATTCTCGGAATTCACAAACGTCTCGAAGAAGCGCCATGTCCGCCGCGAAATCAGGCGCAGGCCCTCCCTGCCTTGGAGAGTCAAAGCCTGAGCCTTTCTCTCTGGAGGCAAGCTGATCCACCACGCCAACGCCGGCGACGCTGCCCAAAGCGCCAAAAACGGAGCCGCAAACATCCAAATCCGATGGGGGGCAAAAGCCAAGCCGGCGATTGTCCCCGCCAGGATGACCAATCCGCCCGCCATGCGCCTGTATGCACTGGAGAGTCTGTAATCCACCTGCGCCTTGGCCTGGGCTGCCGTGACCCACTCCAGTAAATTCCGCCGCGTGATCGTCAGACGCACAAGAGTGCGCACGATTGCCACGGACATTAGCCAGGTTTGGTATGCCAGAAACGTCAGCGTCAACGCGATATGGGATGCCGCAAGCACAAAATCGCTGAATAAGCCGCGGAAATGGCTTCGCAACGAAATGCCCTTGCGACGCGGGATGAGCGCGAAAAGGCCCGGCAGCACGGCGGGGATCGCCAATACCGCAATGATGAATAGTGTCCACACCAGCGGAGAAGCTGGGCGCAGCAACCAGCCCGCCAGCAACGTTAGAAACATGGCCGGCGCTGATAGGGTGCGGCGCAGATTGTCGAAAATCTTCCACCGGCCTATCGCCGGTATCTTGCCCCATCCTCCCTTTCCGTTCGGCGTGCGATGCACCCCGAGGAGCCACGGCAAGAGTTGCCAATCCCCGCGCGTCCAACGATCCTGCCGCGCTGCGATAGTTGCATAGCGCGAAGGGAACTCTTCGAACAATTCAATATCCGTGGCCAGACCGACTCGCGCGAAAATCCCTTCGAAAAGATCGTGACTCAAAAGGGAGTTTTCCGGCACCTTGCCGGCCAGCGCAGCTTCGAACGCGTCGATGTCGTAAATTCCCTTGCCTGTGTAGGAGCCTTCGCGGAATAAATCCTGATATACATCGGAGACCGCGGCCGAGTAGGGGTCAATGCCGCTTGGACCTGAATATATTCTTTGCGCAACGGACGCCTCGCGGCCCACCGGGAGAGACGGCGTGATGCGGGGCTGCACGATCGCGTAACCGTCTACCACGCGGCCGTCAGTGGCGCTGAATCGAGGTCTGTTGAGGGGATGCGCCATGGTTCCCACCAGGCGAGCCACGGTGCCGCGCGGCAAGCGAGTGTCCGCATCGAGCGTGATGACGTAGCGAACGCCGCTTAGGTTCGCGGCAGCCTGGCTACTTGCGGAAATAAACGTAGTTTTTGTCGAGCCGCGCAGGAGCTGATTCAGCTCATGCAACTTCCCGCGTTTCCGCTCCCAACCCATCCATTTGCGTTCGCGTTCGTTCCACACGCGCCTGCGATGGAAAATGAAAAACCGGTGGCCTCCATCTGGCGTGGGGCCATGACGCTGGTTTAGCCTGGAGATGCCGGCGACAGCGGTCGCGAGTAAATCATCATCGCCCGGCAAGCTCTCGGATGCTGCATCCGCCCAATCTGAAAGAAGCGCGAAACGCAAGTCGCCTTCCGGATTTGCCAGATAATGCACCTCCAGACGTTCGATGTGCTCGCTTACGTCCGCCGGCGTAGTGAGGAGCGTCGGTACGGCGATGATCGTTCGCAACTCGGGCGGTACGCCACATAATTCCATTCGCGGCAACCTTCGTGGGCCCAGCGAGTCCATCACTGCGCGGTTGATCAGCGCGATGGCCAGGTCCGACGCAGGCACAGCCGCGAAAACTCCGAGGAAGACAAGGCTCTTGATGCCTGTGCCATGGGCAAAGCTCAGCAGGAGAGGCAATGCCAGCAGAATGCCTGTGAGGAGGGCGATCGTTCCCAGGTAGCCAGGAACCGCGGCCCGGATATACAAACGCAGCAGCCAGCGCCTGAGCGAAACGTGGAAACCGAGCTCGCGTTCAAAGGCGGGACGTCCGCGCGAAATCAGATAATAACCAGGCTCGCTTCGGCGGTCGCGGTTGGGATCGCCGCCATTGTGGGAAACCTCCGAAACCTTGGAGCCCGCCTGCTGGACATGCCTGACCACTCGTTTCGCAACTTCGGTTTCCGAATGCGGGGACCCCCGTGACAGGTCTTCAATGGCGTGACGATAGTTATCGCGCGTCGAAAAATCCATATCCGCGAAATGTGTGCCGCGGCGCAGGATTTCGTCGGCCAAACTGACCGCTTCAAAGAATTCCGGCCAGTCGAACGCGGAAATCGAACGCATGCTAGTGACGATGTTGCGCACGGAAATATTCACGGCGCCTTGTTCCTGATGCTCCGCATGAACAACTTCGTCCGCGTTCGTTCCGGCATCCGCAAGGCGTTTGTCCAGCCACACCAGCACGGGTGCGACCTTTGGGTCCAAATCGCGCAGTCTCTGCACAAGCTGCACGGCAAACGCTGTCTCCAGCTGCCGATTTTCAAATTCAGCCAGCGTTGCGGCGAAAGCTTCGGGCCGGGCGCTTGTGCCAAGCAGCGACTCAGCCAGACGATCCGCCTCCTGGCGTGCAGCACGGCTACGAACGATGCGCTCCGCCAATCGACGAAGGTTCTCGATCAGCACCACTCGAAGCGTGATGGCTACAGCCCATAACTCGCCAATGGTTAACGGCTGCACGCGCTGATAGGCCGACACGAAACGGTGCAACGCTTCCGGATCAAAACGGCTATCGGTATGCGCCACGAACGCCCATGCCACTCCGTAGACCCGCGGGTATCCTTCCAAATGTCCCGAAGCCAGCTTCGGAAGCGTGCGGTAGTAGCCGGTTGGCAAGTCGTCTTGAATTTCGCGGAGCTGTTCGTCGACGATGTGGAAGTTATCTACCAGCCACTCAGCCGCCGGCGTAATCGCGCGCCCTTCTTCGATCGCCAGGGAAGTAGCGCGGTAAGATTCAAGCAAGACGCGTCCGTTGTCTCTGACGCGAGGGATAAGCGGATGGCCTCGCACCGCTTTCTTCGTGACAACCTGCGCCGCCGCCAGACTCTCGGCATGCTGCTCCAGCCGCTCCAGACTAAAAAGCTCTGCGCGGATCGGTTCTTCAATGTTGTGACGCGTCGCGATCAGTGGGCGATTCGTTTTCATTCTAAAAGTTCGACGGGACTAAAAGAAGTTCCTGCAGTGCATGACAGCAGCTTTCCATTCTACAGTGAAGATACGCGGCCGCGCGACTCGCCCCCCACGGGTAAATTATAGCCTCATGGGATAGCCGAATGGTGCCTCATAAAGAGCAATTCTAAGGCCGGTGGAATGGCACAGGATGTTTGGCGGACGACGGAGCTAAAGTTGGAGGTTGCGAAGCAATCGTGGACATATGAAGATGGCATCATGAGGCTAACGATTTTGTTCCTGCAGGACGCCATTGTGACCTTCACCGTGGAATCGATTGCAACGCCAAATCAGAAATGACTCCGAAGAAGTCCCGTGCGCGCTCGCGCAAAATATCTGATGAAGCCATGCTGCACCGCCTCCAGCGGGAAACGTTCGGTTATTTCCTGCATGAAGTAAATTTAAAAAACGGACTGATCCGCGACAAGACGCGAAAGGACTGGCCTGCCAGCATCGCTGCCACGGGACTGGCTCTCGCGACATACCCGATCGGCGTCGAACGCCATTTCCTGACGCGCTCAGCCGCCATCAAACGCACGCTGGCCGCTCTCCGTTTCTTGTACAGCAGCGTACAAGGTACCCAGCCCGACGCAACCGGATATCGCGGATTTTATTATCACTTTCTGGACATGCGCACCGGCAAGCGCGCGTGGAAATGCGAGCTCTCCACGGTCGATTCAGCCTTCCTGCTGGCCGGCGCGCTTACGGCGGCCATATTTTTCGACGGCGCCAGCGCTGAGGAGAATGAAATTCGCGAACTCGCCGACGCGCTATACAGGCGCGCCGATTGGCAATGGGCACAGAACCATGGGTTGACGGTTACTCACGGCTGGAAGCCGGAAACGGGATTCCTGAAATATCGATGGAGAGGATACGACGAGGCATTACTGCTCTATGTGCTCGGTCTTGGTTCGCCCACGCATCCGCTCCCGCAAAGAAGCTACTCGGCATGGGCTTCCAGCTATCGTTGGAAGACGATCTACGGGCAGAAGTTTCTCTATGCCGGACCCCTCTTTATTCACCAGCTCTCGCACCTGTGGATCAATTTCCGCGGCATTCAGGACAAATACATGCAGCAGAAAGGCATCGACTATTTTGAAAATAGCCGGCGCGCAACGGTGGTACAGCAGCAATACGCGATGCAAAATCCTCAGCAATTCGCCCATTACGCCGAACACTGTTGGGGCATCACAGCAAGCGATGGACCGGGGCCTACGACGTGCCGGGTCAAAGGCGTCGACCGAAAGTTTTTCGGGTATCTTGCCAGGGGCGCGCCGTTTGGACCTGACGACGGCACAATTGCCCCGTGGGGCGTCGTGGCGTCACTTCCGTTCGCGCCGGAAATTGTGGTGCCGACGATCCGCCACTTCCATAAGCTGCGTCTGCATGAGAAGAACCCATACGGATTCAAGGCTACGTTCAACCCAACCTATCCGCACAAAGGCAACAGGCCCTACGGATGGGTATCGCCGTGGCACTACGGATTGAATCAGGGGCCAATCGTCGTGATGATAGAGAATTACAGAACAGGCTTCCTGTGGCGTTTAATGCAGCGCTGCCCGCATATTGTGCGGGGACTTCGACGTGCCGGTTTCCGCAACGGCTGGCTGGAGTCCAAATAAGCCAAGCGCGAGGGCGTCCCGCTGATGAATTATTGAGGCTGGCTTGGTGTTGCTCCTATCTTCGTCCCAATCACTTCGCCCGAAATAACGATTTCAACGCGTCGGTTTTTCTGGCGTCCAGCGGCCGTAGTGTTGTCCGCCACCGGCGCACTCATGCCCAGGCCGGTTGCCGTAATCGAATCCGCATCCAGTTCTTGGTCCACCAGATATTGGCGCACTGCGGCAGCGCGATGCTCCGATAAAGTCTGATTGAATCCCTCGCTGCCGACGTTGTCGGTATATCCCTCAACGGCTAACTTCAGACCGGGATGTGCCAAAACGATGCCGCTGAGTTTTGCGAGCCGCTCCCGGGCTTCGGGCCGAAGGTCATACTTTCCCGTGGCGAATAGCACGTCGCCCATATTCACCACGAGCCCTCTGGGCGTGTCGCGGGTTTCGAGAATTCTGTTGAACTGAGCCAGCAGCGTCGCGCGCAACTGTTGCTGCTCCTGCTCTGCCCGGCTGGCTGCGTCGCGCGCTTGTTGCGCCTGCAACTGCGCCTGTTGCGCCTGTGCCTGCGCTTGTTGCTGTTGCGCTTGAGCTGCGGCGCGAGCCTGCGCTTCCTGTGCCGCCTCCAACTCTGCTTTTGCCGCGGCTTCGTGCGCCTGTTCAGCCGCAACCTGCGCCTGCTGCGCCTGTAGTTGGGCCTGTTGCGCCTGTGCCTGCGCTTGTTGTTGTTGTGCTTGTGCCTCCGCTCGCGCCTGCGCGTCCTTTGCGGCGGCTAACTGCGCTTCAAGGGCCTGCTTTTCCGCCTCAGCGCGGCGTTGGGCCTCGGCGGCTTGATCCGCTTTAGCTTTGGCCTCTCGCTGAGCGGCAGCGGTGCGCTCTTGCACCAATCGTTCCTCTTCCTGCCGCCTAAGCCCGATGGTTATCGCGTCTTCAAACCCCTGGACAGCGTCTCGCGCCGCTGTCGGAACGGATTTTTTTTGCTTTCGGGTTTCATAGTCCTCGGCGCGATTCATCGCGTCCATCGCTTTCGACCAGGAATCCGGTGCGTACTTGTCCGCTTGACGCAGCTTCGCAATTCGCATGGCGTTGCGCGCTTCCAACAAATCAAGCGGCACGTTGGGCGAAGCCTCGAGCGCCGGCAGATTCGCGTCGTCGTATCGGCCCCGGCGCAGCAGCTCGTACTTTGCGGAGACGGCATCGACCTGGCCCTGCGTGTCGGGGCGCACTATATTTTCGAGCACCACGTCCTCACTCGGAACCGTGACGCCAAAGTCCGGCTCGGCCGTCACGATAAGCCCGAATGTCTGCAACTGCGTCGTTGTCACGAGCTTGCTCTTGTTCCCCTCCAGGATCAGTTGGCCAAGGTTATTCGCCCGACCTTCGGGAGTGATGGCCCACAGCACGTAGGTCAGGTAGGGGGAACCAAGCTGCGAAGGCGCGGACAAATTCTCAAATTTGGCGTCGATGGAAATCTCGCCGGACTTATTTCCGATTCGCGCCTCGCCCGTTCCCTGCGGAAGCAAGGCTGTGCCGCGAAAATTGATGCGCGTCGAACCCTTGGTGCGGTAATTGACCGCCTGAATCGTGCGCGTGATGTTGATGCTGATCACCGGCGCCTGTTGCGCTCGTTCCGGCGATTGCTCTTGCGGCCGTGCGTGGGCCGGCAGCGGACGAGCGACCAATGAAGAGCCAAGCAGCAAGAGGGCCAGCAGCGCGACTACCCGCGCTCGAATTCTCAGCGTTCGATTCATTGCAATCTTCTCCTCATAAATTCATATGCTCAAGTATTCGATCCCAAGTGCGTTTGACTGGCTTGGCGCGCAGATGATTCCTAACTTAAACACACTTAACCCGGACAACGACATGAACCGGCAGAACGTGAAACGTGAGAGTAAACCCCGCACGCAATTGCGAAACGAGCAGCACAGCGACCCTCATTATATGCGTGAGTAGGTTTGCCGTCGGACAAATTGGCCTGCTCCGGCGCGAAACTGACCATGAATCCCACGAACCAGGCGCAGTTATACAAAACTCGCAGTGGCGGGACACAATGCGGGGCATTCGACACCTCCCGGGAAGCTCGGCGAAAGTCTACCCCGCCCAAGTTTGGCCTACAAGGGAGACTCAATCAGGCATAGCTGAGGCCACCATCCAATGATGGCATACGCAGAAATCCTTAGGGAAATACTGCGCAATCCCGATATACAAATTCCTGCTACCGGTTAGGCTGGTGAACCAGCGAGGAAATTGCCCGTGCGCCTGATTCTCGTGATTCTTCTGATCGTGCTTCTGTTAGGGGCGCTCCCCACATGGCCTTATAGCGCTGGTTGGGGCTACTACCCCAGCGGCGGTTTGGGTCTCATTCTCATAATCATTATCATATTCATACTGCTTGACCGGCACCGCGCGGTTTAGACAATCGCGCGGTGTCGTGCTTTTCCAGGTCTTCCCGGCAAAGCCATCGAAATCCTGTTACGCGGATGGGCGCCGAGAGACACGAAACAGTTCCTTTGACGTTGCACCAGAGAGCGCAGTCGCTGTGAGCAAAAGCACGGCGGGATCAATCGGCAGGCGATAGCGCGGCAGGGCTACAGACAAATAGTAGACGCACGGAAACACCAGGGGAAACATAGCCAGCGGAAACGCAAACATGCTGCGCCTCCAAAAGAGCAGGACGATTCCGAGCACCGCTCCGATGCCCGCGCAGATATTGAAAAGCAAGACGTAGCGGAACCATCTCGAATCATTTTGCTCGAAGTCCTTGAGCGGCTCAGGCGTGCCTCCTGTCCAGAAAGCGATGAAGCGGCTTGCCGTCAAGCCTGTGACACGACGCGCATGGCTCCGCATATACACGATCGCCTCGCGCTGCTTCTGCCGCATGTAGCCGACTTCGCCCATCGCGACATACCTGGAGCGTTCATTGGCGTTGTTGAGCGGGTGCACAAGGTTCGTTTGGGCTTCATTTGACTGTGCATTGTTTCCCACCCACAATTGCAGTCCCAGAGCGGATCGCAGCGGCACAAATGTATGGAAGTCGTCGTAATTTCGAATCGTCCACGGAACGCAGCACAGAATTGCCACCCCGAGCGCTAACACTGGCTTCAGTAACCAGGGCCGGCCTTCGCTGTACGCATGGTATGCCAGCCATGCCAGCAGGAACGGCAGCAGGGAAGCGAGCGTGGGGTTCGTCATCAGCATAACTCCCCACAGCAAGCCATAGCCGCACCACTCGCCGGCACGACGCGATTCGGCCAGCGCCAATGTAGCCCACAGAATCGTGGCAGCGAGCAACGCCGAAAGGCTTGCATCCCACATGCTCTCAAACGGAATCAAAATCGCGTTTGGAAATATCGCCCATAGCCATGCCGCGCCTGCGCCGAGTCCCGCGCCTCCGATTCTCTTGCCCGCGTAGTAAATCGGCACGCATGTGAGCGCCGCAAAAATAATATTCAGTAGCACTGCGGCGACAAAGGAACGAAACGTGTAAATTCCGAGGTATCGGAACACTACGGAAAGCAACACCGGATAAACCGGCGTCATCCATGCCGTCGCACCGGTTGGCACGCGTAGAGGGGAACTGAAACCTTGTCCCCGCGCGAGCGACGCCGCTATATTTCCGGGTTCAAACGTAAACGGAATTACACTCAGCGCTTGTCTGGAATTTTGTTGCGCGTAATCCCATGCGAATCCCACTCGCAGCCCGGCCGCGATAATAACAATCAGTGTCAGCGATGTCGCAAAGGCACGGAATCGTCGCCCAACGGGTAATGACGCCGGATTTGCCTCGCGTGGCTTCACTATGGCCTAATACGTTAGCCGTGGCGCGAAGAAAGAAAAAGCGGAAATTTGAGAAGGGCGCTGAAGCGCGGCGGTTGGCGCGCGAAAATGTGGGCATGCCGCCCGCGGCGCGGGTGATTCCCGACCGCCGCACCAAGCCTCCGAAACACAAGAAACGCTTGCTCGACGAAGAACTTCTCTGAGTTTTTTGCAGGCTCCGACCGGAGCCTAGCCTTTCGATCCTCAACCAGGCCTGTATTCCGGGACTTTCTCACCACTGCGAAAGAGAGCCTGCGGCGGTTTGCCGGATGCGTTCGCCACTTCCGCGGCCATCTCTTGCAATTCCTTTTTTGCGAATCCAGAGCACGCCGTTTGCACTTTGCCGTCCGGCTGAATCAGAAAAATGGAGGGCACGTTCGTCAGGCCGTATTGTTTCGACACCTTATAGCCATTCGCGTCAATCAGCGTGGGGAACTTCACGCCGTACTCATCTAGAAATTCTTTTGTGTCCTGCGTATTGTCCTGCGAGACGCCCCAGAAACTCACTTTTCCATCGCCATAGCTTTCATAAATTCGCTCGAGGAAAGGAAACGTGAATTGGCACACCGGGCAGCCGACCTTGAAAAATGCCGCCAGCACAGGCCCTTTCTTCAGCGCCTCCGTCAGCGAACGCGTCTCGCCATCGACGGAACTGAGCGTGAAAACAGGCGCCGCATTGCCGGCCTGAATTTTCGTCATGATCCTCCCTCCGAAAATAGCCCGCAGAAGTCTCATCCGTAATCTGATTGTAACAAAGGGACGAGCGATGCAGAAAACATCGTCAATTTCGTCTTATCCATGTCGACGGCATAATTACTTCAAGAAACGTCTGTTGTTCAGTGGACGTGTTTCGTCTTTTTCTGCAGATAATCCATCAACAAGTACTGGCCGAGGGTATAAGGGGTGGTGAAGTACGCTTTCCCGCGGCAAAGCTCCGTGACTTTTTGCACGAAGTGCACCAGGCTGTAATCGCTTGCCAGCATGAAGGTATTGATCAGAATTCCCGCGCGGCGGCACTTCGCCACTTCTTCGAGCGTCTGCGTTACAACCAGCGGATCCAGGCCGAAGGCGTTCTTGTAAATGCGTCCGTCCTCGAGCGTCAGCGCGGATGGCTTTCCATCCGTGATCATCACGATTTGGCGCATGTCCTTCTTCTGCCGCGCCAGAATCCGTTGCGCCAGCCGCAGACCCTCGCGAGTATTCGTGTAATAGGGGCCTACCTGCACGCGCGCGAGCTGTCCCAGCGGAATTTCCTCGGCGCTGTCGTGAAACAACACGCAGTGCAGCGAATCGCCCGGATATTGCGAGCGGATCAGGTGCGAGAGAGCCAACGCCACGCGCTTCGCTGGCGTAAAGCGATCCTCGCCATAAAGAATCATGCTGTGGCTGCAATCGAGCAGCAGCACGGTGGCGCACGAGCTCTGATACTCGCATTGATGAACCATCAAATCCTGATAATCAATTTCCAGTGGAATCATTGCTCCGCCGTCTGAGCGTTGCCGCCGCAGTGCGTGGAAGAGAGTCTCCGGAATATCCAGGTTCAGCGTATCGCCGAATTCGTATGGCTTCGACGTGCCGCCCGATTCGATCCCGGTCGCGAGGTCGCGCGTGTCGTGCCGGCCGAAGCTGCTCTTGCCTAGAGACGCAAGCAGATCGCGCAGCGTTTTGAATCCCAGAAAATCGATCGCTTTATCCGTGATTTCAAATCGCGCCTTGATGTCCTGTTTTCCCAGCGCGCCGATTTGGCCTCCGGGCGTTTGCTGGGGCGGCGGAGTGACTTGCGGGGGCTGCGGCGAAATATAGCCTTCCTGCGCCATGCGTTCGATGAGTTGATCGATCATCTCGCGCAGCCGCTGGTTCTTATCAAGGTCGGGATTCTCCAGAAGCTGTTCCATCATTTCGGGCGGCAGTAAGTCGCCCTCTTCAAGCGCCTGCAAAATTGCCTGCCGCAATTGTTCCATCGAGCGCTCGGGATCCATTTCCTGGAAGCCGTAGTATTGCGACTCGAAGCCGCTCTGCAGCAAAAAATCCGATAGCCGGTTCATCAACTCCTGCAAGTCGATGTCGTCAGCTTCCTGGCCCGTGTATTTCTTGTAGCGGACGTATTTCATGCGCTATCCGATTTCGCAAGATTCAATTGAACTGCCTGCGCGGCAAGCGTCCCGGCGCTTCCCGCGGCTCGGGGGCTTTTCTTGCCTCCGCAAAATATCCGCGTTCCTCGCTGCGGCTGATTCTCTTGTGCGCCCACAGTCCTTCCAGAACGAATTCCGCGGCCGCCGCCTGCACACCGGGATCGTCTTTCGGCCCGACGCCCAGCGCGGCAGTATGGTCAAACAGCCCTTGCACTTTTTTCAACTCGGCCAGATACTCTCCGCTTTTCGCTTCTGCCGACACTTTAAGCTCGCCGCCCATCTCAAACCACTGCACCACGGATTGCAGATTCGTATCCTTGAAATACTTCGTGAACGTTTTTCCAATCGCCGCGCGAATCAGCTCACGCGCGATGGTGTCGGCGCCGCGCAACTCTCCTTCGTATTCGAGTTCGAATTTTCCCGTCATGGAGGGAATGGCCGCATAAATGTCCGCAATACGCGCCACGGCCAGCTTCTCTTCGCTGCGCACCGCGCGCTGCTCGGAGTTGCTCACCGCGTTTTCGAGGCATGAGATCGGCAGCCGCTGGCTGACGCCGGAACGACGGTCGACACGCTTATCTTCGCGCGCCTGAAATGCGATTTCCTCCGCCACTTCACGGATGTATTGAGGAATTTCGATTCTCCTGCCATCCCGTGCCGTCCACGATTCCTGCGAAGTGATGGCGATGCCTTCATCGACCGTCGCCGGGTAGTGCGTACGAATTTCGGATCCCACGCGGTCCTTGAGCGGCGTGATAATTTTTCCGCGCGCCGTGTAATCCTCGGGATTCGCCGTGAACACCAGCAGCACGTCCAGCGGCATGCGCACCGGATAACCTTTAATCTGCACGTCGCCCTCTTGCATGATGTTGAACAGGCCCACCTGAATTTTGCCCGCCAAATCCGGCAATTCATTGATCGCAAAAACGCCCCGGTTTGCGCGCGGCAGCAGACCGTAGTGAATCGTAAGCTCGTCGGAAAGATCTCTTCCGCCTTTCGCCGCGCGAATCGGGTCCACGTCGCCGATGATGTCGGCAATTGTCACGTCGGGCGTGGCCAGCTTTTCCACATAACGCCGCTCGCGCGGCAACCACGCAATCTTTGTCGCTTCGCCTTCCAGTGCAAATTGCTCGCAGCACGCACGGCAAATCGGCCGGTAAGGGTTGTCATTGATTTCGCAGCCCTGGATAACGGGAATCTCCGCATCGAGAAAGCCTACGAGTTCGCGCAAAATCCGCGTTTTCGCCTGGCCGCGCAGCCCCAGCAAAATAAAATGGTGCCGCGATAAAATCGCGTTGACGATCTGCGGTATCACCGTGTCGTCATAGCCGCGAATTCCCGGGAAGAGTTCATCGCCGGCCTTCAATTTCCTCAACAGGTTTTCGCGAAGCTCATCCTTCACCGTGCGCGTCCCGTAACGCGCTTCGCTCCACTCACTCTTTCGCAATTCTCCCAGCAGATTCGGTTTTGCACCCATATTCCGTGATTCCTTTTCCGCAGTTTGCTGCGCCGCCTCGTTTCCCACGATTGGTTCTCTCCTTTTTTTCATTATAGCCGTCCATCGCGGCGCAGGCTAATTGAGCGAGTGTCCGTTTCCGCGCGCCCGTTCTCGCCGTTCATTCAAATAGACGAGACGCGGCAGCCATTCTTTCAATTGTTCGTAAAAATGCGTCTGCCTCTCCTGTTCGTTGCGCATTTCGAGCAGAATTTGCTTCTGGTCCAATTCAAGCGGCAGCGACCCGGCCATCGCATAGGCCGGTGACAGCTTTGATTTCGAGGGCAGCGCGTCCGGCCCGTGGTTAAAGAGCAGCCAGTAACACTGCTCGTAAAGCTCAATCAGTTCGTTGGATGCGGCGGCGTAGTCCTCTGCCGCTTCATCGAAACATTCAATGGCAGCCTCATAGTAGGGCTTGTCGTCGAAAATCTCTTTGACCTGAAACGGCGTTCTGCCCTCCGTCAGGATGTCCATCTTGCCGTCATCGTGCTGTTTCACCAGTGTGACTATGGCCGCCGTGCAGCCGATTGTCGCGATGCCTTGCTTATGCGCCAGAATTACGCCGAATTCCAGCTTCATTGTGAGGCAACGGCGGATCATCTGCTTATAGCGCGGCTCAAAAATGTGCAAAGGCAAGGCCGCTCCGGGGAAGAGAACGACATCGAGCGGGAAAAGCGGAATGCGCTTCGGCTTCATCTGTGCGGCGCCGCGTCTTCTAGCATAGCAGAATCCGCCGCACACTTTCTGTTTTCTACGGGGCACGAAAAATGGACGCGACTCAATCCTGGACGTGAACGCGACGTAGCCCGTCTCGCGCTCAGCCGAGTTCGTCGAGGGCCGATTGCAATTCGTTGCGTGCGTGCTCTTCGCCCGCCTTGGCCGCTCGCGACACGCCTTCCGTTAACGTCTTCCGCGCGTCGTCAATTCTCCCCAGCTTGGCGAGCATCTGCCCGTACTGAAAATAGACCGCCACGTAATCGGCATGCGCGGCAATCAGTTCCTTGAAATTTTCTTCCGCGGCCGCGCTGTCACCGGTCTTCATGCATTCCATCGCCAGTCCGTAGCGTCCAAATGCGTCTCCGGCATTCTTGGCGACGAATTCTTCCAGCATTTGCCTGCGGCTCTTCGAAGTTTGGGGTGAATTCATAATGTATCGTATTATAGCCATCTCATTTCCGGACGCCAATTCCGTATGAGGGGCTTCTTGAAAAAAACATCGAAGTCAAAACTTGCCGCGCGCACTTCCAACGCACGCATCACGGAACCTCCCGATACCGGAATGCCCGGCAAGCCGGTGAGCGGGTCGCGTTCTGAAATGCTGGAGGCGGTGCTGCCCAACGACGCGAATCCGCTGGGCTACATTCTCGGTGGCCGCGTGATGCATTTGATTGATATCGCCGGAGCGATTGCTGGCCATCGCCATTCCGGAAGCTATCTCGTCACCGCTTCCGTCGACTATCTCGATTTTCGCAGCCCAATTCGCATCGGCGATCTGATCGTGTTGAAGGCCGAGGTCAATCGCGTGTTTCACACCTCGCTGGAAGTTGGTGTGAAAGTGTATTCCGAGAATATTTTGACTCGCGAGCGCAAGCACACCTCGAGCGCCTACGTTACCTACGTTGCGGTGGATGCTGACCTTCACAAACACGCAATTCCACCATTGATTCTCGAAACGGAAGAAGATCGGCGCCATTGGCGCGAAGCCGGCGAACGCCGCAAGATTCGCCTCGCGCATCGCTACAAGCGCCCAATTCCGGAGTGAGCGGGCGCCCACGGTTATTGCGACAATTCATCGTGATAAATGTTCGAGCGCCGATTTCGCCGCGCGGAACCCTTGCGAAATGCAACTCCCGATCGAAGGTCCTTCGAGGTAATTTCCAGTGATAAAAATTCCACGATGCTTTTCGAGTTCATCGTAAATCGCGCAAACGCGTTGCGCATGTCCCAAATTGTATTGCGGCAACGCCTTTTGGTGAATCCACACGTGGCGCGCGACCGGCGATCCGCTAATTTGCAAGACTCTCCCGATTTCTTGGCGCACCTGATTGGCAATCTGCTCTCCGTTCAGTTCCAGAATGCGCGGATCCAACGCGCCGCCAACGAAGCTGGTCATCACGACCATGCCCTCCGGCGCGCGGCCCGAAAAGAGCGACGAATTCCATACCGTTCCCAGCGTGCGCAAGCCTTCCTTTCGCGGCACCAGAAAACCGAATCCGTTTAGCGCGTGCCCAACCTGTTCGCGACGGTACCCTTCGGCGACCACCGCGACCGGAGCATAGGGAATTCCCGAGAGCGTTTTTGACAGGTCTTCTGCGGATTTACTTGCCAGACGGGCCGCCTCATACGCAGGCGTCGCAAAAACGAGCGCATTTGCCTGCAAAACTTCCGCGCCGCGAGTTCCCGAGCAGCGAATCGACCATCCTGTGCGTCCATCCGGTTCGAACGAATCGACGCGAACGCCGATTGTCACCGCGCTTCCAAGTTTCCGCGCCAGTGCGTTCACAAAACTTCCCATGCCGCGCTTGAATCCCGCAAACGTCGGCCGTGTGTGTTCGCCTTTGCTGCGCGACTTGATCGCGCCACGAATAATGCTGCCGTATTCCTCCTCCCATTGCGCCAGGGAGGGAAAAGTGCTGCGCAAACTCAGTTGCTCGGGGTCGCCGGCGAACACGCCGGAGGCGAACGGGCCGGCCAGATGCTCCAGAATTTCGGTGCCGAACTTTCTGCGCACGAAATCCGCGAACGATTCATCGTGCGCCAGAGGCTTCGACCGGCGGAACGCTTCGCCGAGCAAGCGCACCTTCGACCCCATGCCCAGCAGCGAAGTGCTCAGCAGAGTGGGGGGAGACAGCGGAGCGGGCCGCAATTTTCCGCCGAGCAATACATATCGAGGCGTTTTCGGATCAGCTTCGATCAACTCGCCCTCGAAGTTTGCCACGCGAATCAGCTCGCGCAGGTCCGGCGTCATTTGAAAACTCTGCGGTCCGGATTCGAAGAGAAACCCATCGCGGATGACGGTTGAAATCACTCCGCCCGGCTGCCCGGCTGCTTCGAGCACCCGGACACCAATTCCCATTTCCGCGAGCCGCAGGGCGCAAGCGAGGCCAGAGATTCCCGCGCCGACCACAATTGCCTGCCTTAGAGGGATCATCGGCGGAAGGACGTCTCAGAGTGTCTTCGAAAAAAGTGGTCGCATGTCCATTTTCTGCTCGCGAAGGTAGCGGTCAAACGGCATGGCGATGTTACGTATGAAGATTCGCCCCAGGGGTGTGACGCGTATTTCGTCGTCCGACAGAAGCACAAGACCGTCATCGCACATCGCGCGCAACTCAGCGAGTTCGCCGCCAAAATATTCGTCGAAGCGAATCTGGAACGTGTTTTCGATTTCCCGTTTGCGCACCACCGTGTGGCAAAGGAGCTTCGTGATTACCTCACGGCGCAGCAAGTCGTCGTAGTTCAAGCGATAGCCCCGCATCGTCGCCAGGCCGCGCTCGGCAATCGCCGATTGATAGGGCGCCAGCGTCCGGTCGTTTTGCGCATAAGCTTCCCCGATACTGCTGATCGCGCTCACGCCCATTCCATAAAGATCCGCGCCGGCCTTCGTCGTGTAGCCCTGAAAATTCCGGTGCAGTGTGCAATTGCGCTGCGCGGTGGCAAGTTCGTCTTCCGGCCGCGCGAAGTGGTCCATGCCGATATAAAGGTAGCCCGCGTCCGTAAATTTTCGCACCCCGGTCTTGAAAATATGAAACTTCTCCATGCCCTCGGGCAAATGCCCCTCAAAAGCTCCTTGCTGCTTGCGCAACCACGGCACGTGCGCGTAACTGAACATCGCGATGCGATCCGGATTGAGTTGCAAAACCCTGTCGATGGTCTCGGCAAATGACGCCGCCGTTTGATACGGCAGCCCGTAAATCAAATCCACATTCACGCTGTCAAATCCCAGCCTTCGTGCTTCCACGATCAAGTCGCGAGTCATCTCGAATGGTTGAACGCGGTTGATTGTTTTTTGAACTTCCGGCGTGAAATCCTGAATCCCCATGCTCAGGCGGTTGAAACCGAGCTTTCGCAACGCCGCAAGATGCTCGTACGTGGTCACGCGCGGATCCACTTCAACGCCGATTTCCGCGTTCGCCGCGAATGTGAATCGTTCGTGCGCGCGCCCGAACAGCTCTTCGAGTTGCGCGGGACTCAAATACGTGGGCGTGCCGCCGCCCCAGTGGAATTGCACGACCTCGCGTTTGCGCGAAACAAACCGGCTGACGTGATTGATTTCGGCTTTGAGCGATTCGAGATAGGGAATCGCCGCCTTTTTATCCTTCTGAATAACCACGTTGCAGGCGCAGAAAAGACAGAGGCTCTCACAAAACGGGAGATGCATATAAAGCGATACCGGAGTCGCGGCCGAATCGGCGTTATGAAGAAATTCTTCCAGGTCGGCTTGATGAAACTTATCGTCCCAGACCGGCGCGGTTGGATAACTGGTATATCGCGGGCCGGGGCGGTTGTATTTCGCGAGGAATTCCTCGCTCACTTCGAGGTCCGGCATCTGATTTGCAGTTTGCATTTTCGATCTCATCGATTGCGCGCTTCCGGCGCCGCGGCCGCCTGCGGCGGCTTGGCTTGTGAAAACTCGCGCGCCGCGCGGACAAAAGCCTGCGCATTCGCCACCGGCGTCGTCGGCAAAATCCCATGGCCTAAATTCAGAATATGCCCTGTGCCTTTGGTTTTCGTGATCGCGTCCCGCACCGCCCATTGAATGTTTTCTTCCGTGCTCAGCAGCATCGCCGGGTCCGTGTTCCCTTGCAGCGCAATTTTCGCGCCGATTTTCATGCGCGCCTCGGCCAGATCGGTGCGCCAATCAACGCTCAACACGCTCGCGCCCGTTCGCGCCAGCGCGGAGAGCAAATGCGCGCCATTTTTCGCGTACAGTATCACGGGCGCCTCGCCCGCATTCAATTCCTCGATTAGTTTTTGCGTGGCGCGCAGCTCGAACACTTCGTAGTCGTGCGCGGAAAGTTCTCCCGCCCAGGTATCGAAAACCTGCACGGCCGTGGCGCCCGCAGCGATCTGCATTTTCAGATAACGCGCCGTGACATGCGAAATTTTTTCAAGCAGCGCATGGAGCAGAGCGGGCTCTGCATACATCAAGCGCTTAATCGTCGAAAGCTCACCGCGAGTTCTACCTTCGATCAAATAGCAAGCTAACGTCCACGGGGCGGCTGCGAAACCAAGGACCGGAACGTCTCTTCCCGCGGCACGCGCGATTGCGCGAATGGCATCACCGACGAATCTGGTTTCACGCTCCGGGTCAAACTCCCGAAGCGACTCAACCGTTTTCCAGTCACGCACCAGATTCCCCAACCGGGGGCCGTCGTCATTGATTTCGAGCGCCACGCCCATGGCTTCCGCAACGATCAAAATATCCGAGAAGACGATGATTGTGTCTACGTCGAGCACTGTGTACGGTTCGAGAGACACTTCGGCGGCAAGTTCCGGAGTTTTTGCCACTTCAAGAAAGGAATGCCGCTGCCGGATTTTCTGGTAGCCGGGGAGATAGCGCCCCGCTTGACGCATGATCCAGGTCGGAACGCGCTCCGGCTGGTCCCCCCGCGCGGCCCGCAGGAATATTTCCTTTTTTGTCGAGGATGTCAGTGCGTGCATGATCGGATTAACTGGATTCTCTCTCATCTTACCAGAAGCGGCCTTTAATCGGCATGACGCGCACCGCGGGCCTGTGATTCCCGGCGTAACACAACGTGACGCAAAGCGCAATTCCATGCGCAATTACGCGGCTCGGTCATCTCGAAAAAGTTTGGCGCGGCAACACATCGGCGCTAAAATCGCCCGTGCATTTGACAAATCACAGCATCTGTCCAGTCCCAGATATAAGATGACCGAGCCCGAACCAATTCAAAAAGCCGTTGAACAGTTCATCCTCGACGAAATCGACAGTGTCCCTCATCTCGAGGCCTTGCTGATGCTGTGCAACAGCCCGGCCAGGGAATGGACAGTGGACGAAATGGCCAAGTCGTTGTACATAAGTTCCGACGCCGCACAGAGGATATTGCAAAGCCTCACGCAACGCCGGCTAATCGAGATGATTTCCGGAACGACGGAGCGTTATCGGTACCAGCCTCAATCGGAGGAGCAGGACGCTCTGCTCCGCGCGGTCGACGCCACGTACCGTCGGGAACTCGTTCGCGTGTCCACGATGATCCATTCAAAGGCATCTCCGGCGGTGCGCGAGTTTGCCCGCGCCTTCCGCTTCACGAAAGAAAAGGACAAAGAGTGACATGGGTCCATCCGTTTACGTTCTAGGTATCTTGGTGACTTTGTCGTGCGGCGTTCTGCTGATGCGTGGATATGCGCGCGGCAGGAAACGGTTGCTCTTATGGAGCAGCCTTTGTTTCTTTGGGCTCGCCCTTTCGAATCTCCTCTTGTTTATAGATCTGGTGATGCTGCCGGGCGTGGACCTGTATCTTTGGCGTCTTATCGCCGGAGCGATTGCGATGATGTTTCTGATGTATGGACTAATTTGGGAAGGTGAGTGAAGGCATGACTCAGGGATTCTTACTAGGCGTGATCGCCACAACGTCGCTGATTGCCGGCGTGTTCTTTCTCAAATTCTGGAGGGACACGCGAGACTCCTTGTTCCTGGCCTTCGCGATCGCCTTTATCATCGAAGGACTGAACCGCTCAGCAGTTCTCTTTGCCGCCCAACCCAACGAAGGCAGCCCCTGGATATATCTGGTGCGCCTTTTCGCTTTTCTCCTGATCCTTGCAGCCATCGTCAAAAAGAACTATGGCGCCAGGGGCTGATTTTTCCTGAGCAGCGGACCGCCATCCTCCCGATGACGCGCATAACGTTTGTAGCGCTCCGCAATCGGCGCTAAGATTGTCGAATGCCGTCTTCCATATGCGCTTCGTTCTGCGCCGCGCGCTCGCGCAGTGGTGCGCGGGCGGGAATTCTTAGCCTCCGATGAAGCTTTCCATGGATTTTGCGGCTCTTGGCCTGTACATCGCCAGCTTCGTGGGCTATACGGCGAATCTCCATCGCGGCCGGCGCTGGATTGGACGTCTTGCGACTCTGCTGCTGATCCTCGCGTTAGCAGCGCATTATTATGCCCTGCTCGAACGCTCGCGCCTGATTCATGCGATTCCGTACGACGATCTTTATGGTTCGATGTCGCTTTTTGCGTGGCTTGTGGGCGTCACATACCTCGGTCTGGAAACGTATCACCGGCAGCGCGCCGTGGGCTCATTGGTTGTTCCATTTGTGATGGTTTGGTTGATTGCGGCGATGAGCGTCGCGCCCACCTCGGGGATTCGTGTGCCGCGCGCCAACGGGGCGCTTTTTGCCCTGCACATCACGATCGGCATACTGGCATATGCAGCGTTTGCGATTTCATTCCTGCTCAGCGTGATATACCTGGTTCAGAATCGCGTGCTGCGCCACGGCAAGCCGGGGCTGGCCTTCTGGCGATTTCCCGCGCTGGATGTGCTCGAGCGCATGAGCCTTTCGAGCGTGTGGGTCGGTCTGGTCGCGTTGCTCATCGGCACCGGGTTGGGTTTTGCCTGGGAGCACGGCTTGACGGGTCACTTCGCGATTGCGGATCCGAAAGTGATCGTAACGCTCGTCGTGCTCGCCGTCTACGCGGCATATTTGGCGTTCGGCCCAACGCAGGCCCCATTCCAGCACCGGATAACCGGTGGAGCGGCGATCGAGATCGGCCCGCAGCACGGCAATCTGATCCAGCGCGGGGCTTTTGCCCGCCGGCGCCAGAAAGTCGAGGCCGGGCGCGCCTGGCTTGATCGTGTGAATACGCGCGAGCTCGCGGCCCAGACGCTCCGCCAGCTTCACCCGATCGCCGCCCAGGCTCTTGTCCCTTACCACGCGATAGCCCGGCGCCGCGCCCGCCACGCGGCGCATGAGGTAGAAGACCTGGCCAAGCAAAGCGGGATCGCGGCAGAGCCAGAGCGGTTCGGGCGCGCTGACGCCGGCGGCGAATGCCGCCTGAAGAATGGCAAATTCATGCGCCCGGTTGTGGCTGACCGCGACGCGCGAAGGCGCATCGGTGCGCAGC
>JBOGNJ010000042.1:0-18548 GCA_050746905.1 Candidatus Acidiferrales bacterium | reverse complement strand
CCCATGACAGCGGCATGAGCAAAACTCGAATATGCGGTGAAAGCGATCAGGCCACGATTCGCCGACGGGTTACGCGCCGCCAACAGCAAGAAAATTCCGAGCGTGACGTAGAGGCTCAGCATCATCGCCAGAGCGGGCTCTCGCGAGAAAAATATCGTCAGCGGATAAACCCCAGCCGTAAAGAGCAAGCCCACCAACACCAACACAACCTGCAGCGCCCGTTCTCGACCCATGATGCCCCTCCCCCGCTAAGCAGCGTGACTTCGGCCGCCGTCAGCCGTCGTCGCGCAAACGGAATCTTACCACCCCGGGCTGCGCGTAGGCGGCGGTTAGGCGAAAAGCACGGGCAAAAAGAAACCCAAAAAAGAAGCAGAGATTCTTATTCGTGACGACGGGATGATACCACTTTGCGGGGCGGCAAAAAGCCGCAGAGTCTCCTAATGCGAGACTCTGTGCTACCTGCCGCGACGATGGGACGAACAACAAATTGGAACGGGCCATCGTTCCCCTGCGCCGCGCATTCGCGCGACGCGGGCCGACGATAGTCGAGTCGGCCCCTACGAAGGCAAAGGCCGGAAGCGGCGGTTTGGTTGCCGTGATAAAATAGGGGAGAGTCAGTTACCAACAGTTACCAACGGGGGCGAAACGGTTTCGACGGAGGCTGTCGCGGCCCGAAGGCATGCCGGGCGCCACCTGCCCGCAATCGGGTGGAACAATACAACTGCCAATACGCAGTTGGCTTACGCAGCCTAATTAAAAACTAGGCAGCGCGTCTCCCCTCATGCCGCCCGCGTGTGAGGAACGAGGCGTCACAATGTGGGCTGGCTGGCGCGTTTCGGCCCGTAATGCGCCGGCGAGATCATCGGGCTAGTCAGTTACGTTTCTTGCCCGCTCTGAGCGCGACTGGCGAACACGCGGACGGCCGCAAGGCCGGGCCGCACGGGAACGGGCTAAGCATGTAGTCTTTCGGCTACAAGGCCTCTCGGACGGGGGTTCGACTCCCCCCGCCTCCATTCGCCGCGTCGTGTGCCATACGGCGGCTACGGCGAACGGGTTGACGTCTCCGCACTCACGCAGTATTATCCGCGCCGTCAGTCACCGTTCATATAAAAGGAATAAAAATGACTTCGAAGCGAGTTGCTTTGCTTGCATCGATCGCGGCCGTGTTGCTGCTCTCCAGCGCCAGTTTTCTATTCGCGCAAAGAACGCATGACGGCAACTCCTCGCCGTTCGGCCAAATGCGGTTCCGTTACATCGGCCCGGTGGGTAATCGCACGATCTCGGTGGCCGGCGTCCCCGGCGATCCGAATATCTATTATGTGGGCGCGGCTTCGGGCGGAATTTTCAAGAGCACGGACGGCGGCATTCACTGGGATCCGATTTTCGATTCGCAGGACGTTTCCTCGGTTGGCGCGCTGGCTGTCGCGGCCACGGATCCGAATATCGTGTGGGCGGGTACGGGCGAGCCGTACATTCGCAGCCACATTTCCATCGGTGACGGGATTTATAAGTCGATGGACGCTGGCCACACGTGGACGCACATGGGCCTGGAAAATACGGGCCGCATCGCGAACGTGATTATCGATCCGCGCAACCCGGACATTGTTTTCGCGTGCTCGCTGGGAACGGCGTACGGGCCGCAACCGGAGCGCGGCGTGTTCCGCACCACGGATGGCGGCAAAACTTGGGAGAAAACGCTCTTTGTCGACGAGAACACTGGCTGCGGCGATCTCGCCATGGATCCGAACAATTCGCGCGTTCTCTTCGCGGGCATGTGGCAACTGGTGATTCACACGTGGGGACGCACCAGCGGCGGTCCCGGCAGCGGAATTTTCAAATCGACTGACGGCGGCGTCACTTGGAAGCGTCTGGAGGGGCACGGACTACCCCATTCACCGATCGGCCGCATTGCCGTGCGCGTTGCGCCCAGCGATTCCAATCGCGTTTACGCGCTGATCGAGACGGGCGATGGAGCGCCGATGGATGGCAAGCCGACGCAGCGCGGCCAGCTCTGGCAATCGGAAGACGGCGGCGCGAACTGGAAAGTCATGAGTTACGACCGCCAAATTCGCGGCCGCACGCATTACTACACGCGCGAAGAAGTCTCGCCGGACAACGAAAATGAGGTTTACTTTTTCTCCGCCGCCTTTTCGAGAACGGTCGACGGAGGCACAACGCTTACTCCGCTCCCTGCCAGTCCGGGCGGCGACAATCACGAGATGTGGATTGACCCAACGAATGGGAATCGCATGGCTGTGGTGAACGACGGCGGCGTCAGCATTTCCATCAACCATGGGCGCACATGGGATCACATTCAGCTTCCCATCGCGCAGATTTACCACGTCACCGTGGATGATCAGATTCCTTACAACGTTTACGGCAACAAGCAGGACGGCGGCTCCTATCGAGGCCCGAGTAATAGCCTTCAGTTCGGCTTCTTCGGCAGACGCGGCCCCGGCTCCATTTCGCGCAGCGCATGGAGTTCGCTCGCGGGGGGCGAGAGCGGTTTCGCCACGGTCGATCCGGTGGACAACAACATCGTCTGGAACAGCGGGACAGGTTCAGGCAGCGTCGGCGGAACGGTGATTCTCGATAACGTGGCGAATCGACAGGCGCGCGAAGTGGAAGTATGGCCCGAAACGACCAACGGAGCGCCCGCCGCTGACGTCAAATACCGCTTCAATTGGGAATTTCCCATCGCCATATCGCCGGAGGATCACAACAAAGTGTATACGGGCAGCCAGTACGTTCACATGACTACGGACGGCGGCAGTAGCTGGCAAGTGATCAGCCCGGATCTGACTCGCAATGACAAAAGCAAAATGGGAATTTCCGGCGGTCTCACCCCGGACAATATCGGCGTCGAATATGCCGGAGTCGTTTTTTCCATCACTGAGTCGCCGAAACAGGCGGGCGTGATCTGGGCGGGCACCAACGACGGCCTGGTGCAGCTCACGCGCGACGGCGGGAAGCATTGGACAAATGTCACCCCCAATATTCCCAATCTGCCCGAGTGGGGCACGGTGAGCAACATCGAGGCGTCGCGCTATGACGCGGGCAAGGCTTACATCACGGTTGATTTTCATCAGATGAACAATCGCGATCCGTTTGTTTATAAAACAAGTGACTACGGCAAGACGTGGACGCTCATCACCAACGGCATTCCGCACAGCCCGTTGAGCTACGCGCATTGCGTTCGCGAAGATCCCGTGCGCCAGGGATTGCTGTATTTGGGCACCGAGAACGCGCTGTACGTTTCGTTTGACGACGGCGACCACTGGCAGCCATTGCAGTCCGGCTTGCCACACGCGCCCGTTTATTGGATTGCCGTGCAGCAGCGTTTCCACGATCTCGCGCTCGCGACTTACGGACGCGGCTTCTGGATTCTCGACGATATCTCCCCGTTGCAACAAATGACGCCGGAAGTGCGCGCTTCCGACGCGCATCTTTTTGCGCCGCGCGACGCCTATCGCTTCCGCAATGTCGCGCAACCCGCGTCCACAACTTATGATCCAACGGCCGGGCACAATCCGCCGTACGGCGCGGTGATCAACTACTATCTGAAGTCCGCCACGAAGGACAAAGTGAAAATCGAAATCGCCGACGCGAGCGGCAAGACGGTTCGCACGCTCGACGGTACGGAGAATGCCGGAGTCAACCGCGTCTGGTGGGATTTGCGATTCGACCCGGGCAAACCATTCCATCTGCGCACGAGTCCGCTCTACGCTCCAGAGGTGACCGTTGGTCCGGAAGGCTGGCGGCCCGCTCCAGGCGTCGAACCTGTTGGACTCCTCGCCGTGCCGGGGACGTATACGGTGAAATTGCTCGCCGGAGGGAAGGAATACACCCAGAAATTGCGCGTGCTCAAAGACCCGCACTCGAGCGGCACGCAAGCCGACATCGAGACGCAGACGAAACTCGTGAAACAGCTCCAGGATGAACTGAACACGATGGCGGACACCGTGAATCAACTCGAATCCGCGCGCGCGCAGATCAATCAACTCGAAATGCAACTCGGAGACGACGCAAATTCGAAATCCATTCGCGACGCCGCCAACGATTTGAACAATAAACTCACCGATTTCGAAGGGCACCTGTTGCAGCTCAAAACCAGCGGCCGCGGACAGGATGACGTGCGGTGGGAGTCGATGCTCGTCGAGAAACTCGACTATCTCGCGCGGCAACTGAGCGGCACCGATTTTCCGCCCACCACGCAGCAAGCCGCTGTGGCCGGCGAACTGAGCAAGCAAGTGGCTCAGTATCGCGCCGAAGACCAGCAGCTCATGTCGAAAGACGTTGCTGCCTTTAATTCCATGCTTCGGCAACGCAACGTTGCGAACATCATTGTCAAGACGCCCTGACGCCAGGCTGCGTCATGCGCTGTAATTGCGGCGGCGCGGTCTACTCGTCGCCGCAACGCGGAGCAGTGAGTTCGCTTGCAACATCGGTTCGCAAATTGTGTTCAAGCGCCCCATTTCCGTTTGCAGTTTCAGCCGGGAGAAGACAAGACTAATGGTAATACATAGGAAGAAGTTCGTTCTCATTCTCGCAGTTGCATGCGTCTGTTCCGCCTCTTATGGAGCCCAAAATCCGGACGTCGCGCGATGGCAGCAAGAGGCGCGAAATGTCACTATCATCCGCGACAACTGGGGCATCGCGCATGTTTACGGGAAAACGGACGCCGATGCGGTGTTCGGCATGGAGTATGCGCAGGCCGAGGACGATTTCAACCGCGTCGAGACGAACTACATCAACGCAATCGGCTGCCTGGCGGAGGCCGAAGGCGACTCCGCCATCTATCAGGATTTGCGCCAGAAATTATTCATTGATCCGGTCGACATGAAAAAGCAGTACGCGGCCAGCCCGCCATGGTTGAAGGCTCTGATGAACGCGTTTGCCGACGGCCTGAACTTTTATTTATATAAACATCCTGAAGTGAAACCGCGCGTCATCACGCGATTCGAGCCGTGGATGGCGCTCACCTTCAGCGAGGGCAGCATCGGCGGCGATATCGAGCGCGTGAACGTGAATCGGCTTGCGGCGTTCTACGGCAAAATCGCCGCGAGCCATGCGCAATCTTTGGGCGAGAATCAAACGGACGCCAGCGAACCGGCGGAGCCGACCGGCTCGAATGGCATGGCCATCGCGCCTGCAAACACAGTCGACCACCACGCGCTGCTGCTTATCAACCCGCACACGTCATTTTATTTCCGCTCCGAGCTGCAAATGGTCAGCGGCCAGGGACTGGACGCCTACGGCGCTGTGACTTGGGGGCAGTTCTTCATCTATCAGGGCTTCAACCCGCACGTCGGTTGGATGCATACATCCAGCGGCGTTGACGCGGTCGACCGATACCTCGAGACGGTTGAGAAGAAGAGAGGCCGTTACTACTACAAGTACGGAAACGAAGAACGCCCCGTCGCGCGGAAGGAAATCACGGTGCGCTACAAAACCGCCGACGGCATGGCGGAAAAGAAATTCACCGTTTACCGCACGAAACACGGGCCCGTCATCGCTGAACTGAATGGCAAGTGGGTGACCATCAGTTTGATGCAGGAGCCGGTGGAAGCCCTGATTCAGTCGTTCACGCGCACCAAGGCGACGAATTTCAAGTCGTTCCTGCAAACAATGGAACTGCGCGCCGACTCGTCGAACAACACCATCTTCGCCGACTCCGACGGCGACATCGCCTATTACCAGGCGAACTTCATTCCCAAACGCGATAACAGTTTCGACTTCACGAAACCCGTGGATGGCAGCAATCCGGCGACGGATTGGCACGGGCTGTTGACGCTTGACCAGACGCCGCATTTGCTGAATCCCAAGAGCGGCTGGATTTACAATTCGAACGACGCGCCGTGGAACGCTGCCGGCCCCGGCAGCTTGAAGAAGGCGGATTTCCCCGCGTACGTGGAGAAAGGCGGGGAATCCGCCCGCGGACTCCACGCGGTCATGGTCCTCGGGAACAGAGACAAACCTTTCACGCTCGATTCTCTGATTGGCGCGGCCTTTGATAGCTACCTCCCGTGGTTTGAGAAGCCGATGCCCGCTCTGATCAAGGCATGGGACGACGCTCCGGCGGACAATCCGCTGAAAGCAAAGTTGGCGGAACAGATTGCCGTTCTGCGCAAATGGGATTACCGCTGGGGAGTCGATTCGATTCCCACGTCGCTCGCGGTTTTCTGGGGTACGGATCTGGTGCGGCACGTGGGCCGCGAAGCAAGAACTGCCGGAATCCCCGTGTACGATTATGTCGGCAGCAAAGTGCCTGCCGAGCAGCTACTGCAATCGCTGGCGGCCGCGTCCGATCGTCTTACGGCCGATTTCGGTACTTGGAAAACGCCGTGGGGAAACATCAACCGCTTCCAGCGCATTAACGACGACATCGCTCCACACTTCGATGACTCCAAGCCGAGCATTCCCGTCGAGTTCACTTCGGCCGAGTGGGGCTCGCTCGCCTCATTCGGAGCCCGCCCGTACCGGAACACGAAAAAGTGGTACGGCACCAGCGGCAACAGCTTCGTAGCGGTGGTCGAGTTCGGCAAGACGGTGCGCGCTCGCGCCGTCACTGCGGGCGGCGAGAGCGGCCATCCTGCCTCGCCGCATTTCGATGACGAGGCCGAACGCTACGCCACCGGCAATCTGCGGGAAGTTTACTTCTATCGCGCACAACTCAAGGGGCACACCGAGCGCACCTACCATCCCGGAAACTAGCGATCAGAAGGCATCACCGCGGAGTTCTGTTGCATTACTTCTTCTTGGCTGCCCGTTGAGCGCGCGCTGCGGAGTTGGCCGCCACGGCGGCGCGGATGAGTTGCCTGAAGGCCGCTTCGTTGATCTTCTCCCCTTCGCGGAGGTCGATCGCACGCCGCGTGCTTCCTTCCAGGCTGGAATTGAAGAGCTTCTTCGAGTCGTTGAGGGAGGCTCCGCGATAAAAGGTCAGTTTCACTACCTGCTTGTACGATTCCCCTGTGCAGACGCCACCGTCATGGGACCAGACCGGGATTCCGGGCGATTTTGGCTTCTCCCATTTCCACTCCTCCTGGATGCCGGGGTCGGCATCGTGGATCAGTTGACGAACATGAGCGAGGGTCTCTCCTCTCCAATCTGCCAGCTCTTGAATCCGCTTGGTGATGTTCGCTGAAGCGGCCGCGCCATTCGGACGACTTGTCGGCTTCATGCGCTCTCCGATCCTTCGTTTTGCCAGCCGACTGCGTTGGCGATCTTCTTCTGCCCGCATTATTTCGAGTGACGGTGCCCGTCCATGTCGAGCAAAGCTCGCCTCGCTTGCCTAGTGTCGACTCACACCGCTGGCGGCTTTACCGTGACTACATATCAGTCTGTGAACTGGACCTTGATAATCTGGCCCGCACCGAGCGGGGGTGCTCCGTAACCAATGTTCGAGATGTAGAGCGCGCCGTCGGGTCCAAAGGTAATGCCGGTCGGGACGACCAGAGCGCCGCTCGTGCTGTCGATCAGGACCTCCTGTTTGCCATTGGGCAGTATGCGAATAAGACGGCCCGTCCCCGGTTCGGGACCTGGGTCAGACGTCGAGTACGAGGTTTCCAGCACATACAGACGATTGTGCCCGTCAAAAGCCAGGCCGAGCACCTTGCTCAAACCGTTGGCAACCACCTTCAACTGACCGCTCGGAGTAATCTGGAAGACGCTCTGGGTGTTGAGTTGTTCAGGATCGAACCGGCCCAGGTTGCTGACATAGAAGACACCGTGATCGCCAACCACCGTCGGGACCACGTGGCCTTGGGAGGCCGAGATGTCGATTACGCGTGTGATTTTGCCATCCGTGGTGATCTTGTCCATCTCGCCATGATTGGGCTCGATGGCGTAGAGAGCACCGCGCAGACCGATCATGCTGTACCACGTGCCGTCGGGTTCGAAGTCTCCCGTAATCGGATCGGTCGGGTTTGCCACCGGATGCGTCCTCAGAAACGCGCCAAGATCGGCGATCATCGTCCAGCTGTGGTCAGGATTTACACGGATGACCCCGTTTGGAATGCTAGGCACGCCGTGCGAACATCCGGCGCCGGCCAAAACGGCGTACATCGTTTTGCCGATGAACGCGACGTCCGCAACGCCACTGGCGAGGCCGCCAGCCTCGCTGGATGGCAGGTTGTCGACGTATGTCGTAACGTTGCCGTGGGCATCGATCTTCGAAATGCGCGACCCGGTCGTACTTCCATAATAATCCCCCGGACCGTTCCCTCCAGCCGAGCAATCTCCCCCTAAACCGGCCGGAGCCTCAGTCTGGACACCGGAAGGGTAGCCGCCTTCGGCAACATAGAGATAGCCGTCCGGTCCGAACTTCAGACCGCGAGGATTGTTTAGTCCCGTGGCGAAAATGCTGACATTAACGGAAGGTCCCTGCGCGCGGGCGCTCCAAGACCAGCCCGAGGCCAGTAGCGCAAAAAAAGTGAAGGCAGCAAGACAGCGCATCGGTTTCATATTTCCCTCCTGCGTCATCTGATTGAAGGGTCCTCCAAACTCGAGACGGAAGTTTCCCCGGATGGGGCCTGGCAATCAGTGCAAAGTAACGGAGGACGCTGTAAAATAGAGTGGAAAATACGTCCACAGTTAATGTAAGTCAAGTTCTTATTTTACACATCCGTCTCCTGCAGACCAGACCCCGCATTGCAGATGCGTGACGCTCGTGGGAACTTTTGAATTTCGCCTTCCAGTTTTTCCTTGCGTTGGCGTATTCGGGATAGCTGCTCCCAGTTGCTCCCAAATCTGAGCGCAGTGAGGGAATGACGGTTGATGAAGTTTGCCAATTCAATAAGTTGAATGGCGGGGACGACGGGACTCGAACCCGCGACCTCTGCCGTGACAGGGCAGCGTTCTAGCCGGCTGAACTACGTCCCCGCAATGTACGCGGAATAAATCTAACACTGTGCAACACTGGTGGGCGGTCACGGATTTGAACCGCGGACCTTCCCGGTGTAAGCCTGATTTGGGCTCTTGTATCAGTCTGAATCAGGCTGCATCGGCACCGCTCATATAATAGATAGATTTTAGGCCGATGGTCAACCCCGATACACCCTGAGCGTCGCTGACTCTCTACGTTTTTCACTACACTAACTTTTCCACCTATAGCGCACGACGCCGCAGCGAGGCGCACACAAAAATGTTGACATGGAGCGTTTCATTTAGTACCGTCGAGACGAAAAGTAGTTGTGGCCACGATTTCGGTTCGCGAAAGGGTTGACTGAGACGGCTCGCAAGCGGAAGTCACGCTGCGAGCCTTTTTTATTTTCGGAGGAATGCGGATGGAAGCGATCGCAGTGGGCCTGCGTCAAGCGAGCGCGATGCTCGGGATTTCGCGGAGGCAGGTTCAGAATTTTGTTCGGGCCAAAATTTTGCGAAGCTCGAAGATCGGCCGACGAAGGTTAATTCGAGTCGCGGACATCGAACATTTTGTTCGTCGCGACCAGCCAACGCCAGCGAAAAAAGTGGTAACGAAACGTGGATCCCGATGACGAACACGCTTTTGCCGGTTCCGCTCCTTTCGCCGGCAAGATCCGCCGCGTTCCGCGGCGCAACGTTCCTTGCGTTGCTCTGCGGGGAGCCTCGCCAGCTCTTCGCGGCGGATTGTTTTTAGGAGGAAGCGATGGAAAAATCGAACGAAAAGCAAGAGCAGGTAAAAGTCCCGGCCGAGACGATTCCCGAAACTGTGACTCACGAAGAAATGCGACGTCAGAACGCGCTGCGCTGGCCCGACACCGGCGCCGCGCAGAATGCGGAGGAAACCCACAATGAAATGCCACGGTGAATCGCTTCCGATGTTTGCAGAGGATGGCGTGGTCGTGAGAACGAGAAATCTGGGACGGCTAACATTGACCGATCTCGAAAAGCTCGTTCACAGCGAAGAGGACGAGATTGTTGGCAGCGCGAGGTCGGCCAACGAGGCAGAATGGGCGACGCTGCGAAATGTGAACAAGCGCAATCGCCAATTTTACGGCGGGCAGGTAGCATGATCCCCGAACTCTACGTCGCCATCGAAAATCAAATCGCTTTCTATCACCAGCAAATCGAAGGCGTGCGCGCGGAACTGGCCGAGAGCGAAGACCACGAAGAAAGCGCCATCATTCGCGAGAAAATTCGCGGACTCGAATCCCTCACCGAGAAAATCGTCGGACTCCGCAACGCCATCGTTGCAGCAGAAACCGAGCAGGAAAACGCGCTACGCAATTTCACCCAATGGCGCACGCTTGTGGGCGAGATTCGCCATCTCTCGGCCCAAATGGAGGCGACGGCGCGTAAGGTTCCGCCGCTGCGCGAATCGGTCGACATCTGTCGGCAACGAGTCACCAGGCGGCGCGATGAATTAACGGAAGCAAAAGGACGCAAATTCGGCCCGCTGTCGCTCGAACGAGAAACGCGCGCCCATTTCGAAAACATAAAAACTCTCGAAGGTGAGCTCGCGAGCGCCGTTGCCCAATTGCAAAACACGGTCCTCGCGGAGGGGACCGCGTTCGCGACGTGGACCTCGCTGAGAGATAAAATCGGGCAGATGCGCTGGCAAGCCGGGCGTTTGCAGCCGCCCGGGCTTGCGAGATCGGATTCAGGCCAGGTGCTGACGGTTGCGTAATCGGATGCGCCAGCGTGGCGAAGTCTCAATCGCGCGGCCGTCAACGATTTGCTTAACTATCGGCGCAGGGTTCTTGAAGGTTTCAACGCGAGGCTGCGAGTGACAAACAATGGGAAAACGAAAGTCTAGCCGCGTCGCCGCCGCTGAAAACAGAGGAGTATCAGGGGCAAAGCGCACGATGCCAGTTGGGCGTCGATTCCAGAAGGGCGTGAGCGGAAATCCGGGTGGCCGGCCGCGCAGCGCGGTGCTCTCGAAAGCCGTTCGCGAAAAATTGGCCGAGGTGGTTCCCGGCGAGGACGGAACCTACGCTGAAAAAATCGCGGACGCGTTGGTTCGGAAGGCCGCGCGAGGCGATGCTGAATGTTTTCGCGCGCTCGCTGACCGCAGTGAAGGAAAGCCCTCGCAATCAGTTGAAGTCACCACGTCAACATCCAACATCGAATCATTGTTTGTTTTGATGACGCGGCGAGAATTGCGGACATATGCCGAGACGGGAGTTTTGCCAGAACGTTTGACTGAAAAGGAGAACCACGAAAATGAACACGCAGAAGCCTGACGACTCTCTATCACGGGCCCAGGCGCGCGCCATGCTTACGCGGCCCGGCGGTCCACCGAGCTTGAACATCCATTTCGTTGCGCCCACGCGCGATGCAAACGAGAATATCGGCGCGCCTACGCCATGCGAAGTGAGTTCCGCGACGGTTCGGAATGGCCATACAGAAAAAAACCTGACGCGCGGCGCCTGCGAGAGTGCGAGGGATTTTGAAAAAAGGGTTTGCGATGAACTGCCCGCGTGTGGGGCGGGGATGGCGATTTTCTGGCCTGACGACAGCGAACGCGGCCCGGCGGAATGAATGAATTATCGCGACATCATCGAGCGGTCCGGGGCCAGATTCTTACGCATCGAGGCAGACAGTGTGTACTTCGTGGACCCACAGATCGGGGCAACGCTGTCGCTGTACATTCGCGCTTGCACACCGGAGAATATCGAGCTCGCCTTACATTCCGTTCGTGAGCCATCCCCGAACTTCGAGCCGCTTGTGCCCGCCGAGGCTTTGTAGGCCACAGCCTTCGCAATGGCGTGGCAGCCCTGCGATGCGCAGCGCCCGCCAAGGTGTTAGGATGTGCCGTTCGCAGAAATCGCCTCTAATTGCGAATTTCTGAAAGCATCGGGAGTCTAACCCGATGGTCTACTGAAAAGTTCGCGTGTCTTTTCAGAGACTTGAATCGTTTCTGGTGCTGCGCGGCATCGAAATGTAGCGGCAATTGTAGTAATCCAGCCTCGGGTCACTCCACGCGAAGTTTCAAATTTCTGCGTTGCAAAGCCGGTTCGATTTTTTTGATATTCTGAGGGTCAAACAGCTCGATGATACCTTGAACGTCCTCAGTCAGATTTTCCAGGCCAGAACCGCCCTTTTCGAGGTGAAGATGGTCGCTGGCGATCATCCTCACCCGTTGAGCGGTCAGTTCCTTGACGGGTTTAAGGGGGACGCGCTCGACACGCGAACAGATGGTGCACTCGAATACTGCAATCGACTCCATTTCACCGTGGCTCCTTTCGCTGTGTTTGACGATTCCTACCAGCGACCAAAAATCGGAATCACGCCATGTTACTCCGAAAATCGAAGCCGGATCCCCGGTTCTTAGGCACCTGCAAGCCAAGCGCATTTAGGGCGCGCAGCCCCAAGCGAAGCGCCCTATGCTTGGCAGGTGTTCCACCACTAGTTTTACTAGGGGTTCGGAACACTCGGAACACCCCCTGAATCGATAGGTGTTCCGCATGTTCCGAGTGGGTCGCGGAACACTCGGAACACTTACGACCGTAGCTTCGCTTTGTACTTCCGAACTGTGATCGGGCTGACATTTATCCCCTCTACTTTGAATCGTTTCGCTAGTTCCTCGCTGGTCTGGCTGGGATCCTCAGCCAGCCAGACGCGCAGCAAGGCCAAATTCGCGCTCCGGGCCTCTCGCGCGGCCTCTGGCGCGCCGCCGCCGTGATTCGGTTCCGGTTGCTCATCGCACAGCCGCCCGCAATCGCCGGGTGCCTTAATCATTTTGAAGTCGCCGTCCTGGTCGATATGCGGACGGCCCTGCAACTGGAATGGGTCCAGGGGGGTGAAGTCGCGCGACTTGACGCATTCAACGTGGATGACGTTCTGGACGGCGTCGATCTGCTTGATCCCGTAACATGCGCCGACCATCGCGCCTACGTCGCCCGAACCTCTAAGAACATTTTCCAAGGTGATGACGGTTTCCTTTCCGAAGTTTTTCGAGCTGTGATGCGCGCCCACGATGCAACGCGCTCCGGCGCCAAGAAGCGAAAAAACGTCATTGGCCAAACCGCGCTGATTGTCGCTGGCGGAATTTTCGTCGCCTTCGGCGAATCGAATCGCGGTGTCGAGGAAAACGTCCGAGCCTCGCGCTGCTGCCAAAATGCGCGGGTCGTCAAGGTGAGGGGTCACGCCCATGCTCAGAGTCCGCACAAGCAAACGCTCCGACTCGATGTAGGGTATGAGGCCGAACCGTTCCAGCCGATAGCCGAACGGCGCGATGGTGCTTTCTGGAATCAAGTACACCACCCGCGCCGCCATCTCGCTAACCTCGAAGTACCCAAAGAGTGGCTCGCCGGAGAGCAGAGCCTTGACGATGGCCAGCATAACAAACGTTTTGCCATGTCCAGCCAGTCCGCCGATCAACGTCGCGCTATCCAGTTGCAGAAAATCTTTGATAGCAAAACGTAAAGGATTTGCGGATTTGAAGTCCTCGGGGGTGTGGAAGATCCCGCGCCAGTGAGCGCACGCGCCGTTTTTCATCCCGGCGAGCTGGTCGATCGTGCCTGCATCGATCGCGCCGGCAAACGCTCGGTCCTGTATCTCGCCGGCGAGATGGATCAATCGGCGCAAGCCGGCTTTGTCTTTAACAATGCGGACGTAGTGCTCGACGTTGGTGGCGCGAGGTAAGCCGTCCATCAACTGCGAAAGGTACGCCGGACCTCCGGCGGATTCGAGTTCACCGTGACGGTCCAGGCATTCGCTGAGAGTGATTAAGTCGATGGCTTGCTGTGCTTCGGCCAGTTCAACGATGCGCTCGAAAATCCGGCGATGTTGAATGAGGAAAAAATCGCCGGCCGCAATTGTTTGCCGCGCAACAGAGAGCCCGTCATTGTCGAGCAGAATCGCGCCCAGGACGCTCCGCTCGGCACGCGCGTCGAACGGGAGCGCCCGTTCGAGAGCAGGCTCAGGTTTCATGGCCTGTCCCCCGACCGATGGTGATTGTCATCGGGTTTGCAACCCGACGCGCTTTGAAAACGTTCCTGTTTGTTTGCATGGCGTTAGGTCGAATTCCTATCGGTCGGCATGGGCGAATGTAGTGAGATTCGTAGTGAAATTCGCTAAACAGGCGCACGGAAGCGCCTCACGCCTCACGAATCAGGCCCATCGCTTCAGACCGGCGAATCAAAGTCCGAGCGCCACACTTGTAACGTTTCAAGGTGCCTCTCGTGAGGAATCTGCGGATGCTGATCTCTGACATTCGCAATAAGGCCGCTACTTCTTTGCACGTGAGGAATTCGCCGTCCGATACGGCCGCGGAACGCAAGTGTTTCGTTGTAGTGTTGCCGGTAACTTTTCCTGGCATGTCTTTGCTATCCTCCTGCCGAGCGACGATAGACCTTGACATATCAGGTGTAAAGTTCTATTGTTTCCGCAATATGAAAACGCGTACTGCGGAAACGCGCACGGCTTATGGTTCACATCCAATCCTTAAGAGCCATGCGAAAGACAAACGGGAACACCTGCGAGCCCTCCGCTCTGACGCGCGACTCATCGTCCATTGGTTGAACGCTGCGCAAGATTCCAAGGCAACGGCGTCTTACTCTCGCGTGATAGAGATTCACCGCGGCCTGAGTGAATTTGCAGAGTGCCGCGCACAGCTACGCAAACCGGTCAACGCCAAAAAGTGGAACGCCGCGCTCGCGCAGCTAGAGGAACAGCGCCGGCTTGTGGCCGCCGGCAAGAAGGGCGCCACTATCGACTTTCCCGCCACGAGAAAACATTCGCCGGACCTTTTGCTTCGGGCTCAAGGTCTGCACTCAGCTGTGAACCAATCCTTGTATCGGTACATATTCCGTCCGCGGCTCACCTATTTCATCCACGCCGAACTGTGGATGGGCGGAATGGTCCCTGACGCCCGATCAGAATGGTTCGAAGTCCCACTGAATGGATTCCGCGTTTCGGAAGCAGACGCCGTTCTCGCACTCGTGCGGCTTGATCTCACGGGCGAGCTCGGGAAGGTGCGCGTTTGCGAAATGTGCCACCGGCGCTGGTGCGTTGCCGGACGAAGCCATTACCGATTTTGTTCTAAGGGCTGCCGTGAAGCCTGGTACGAATCACAACCCGACTATCACGAGCGGAAGGCTCGTAATGCGCGCCGTTATCGTCAACTCGAAAAACGACGCTATGCGATGACCTCCGCTATGTCGGGAAAAAGGAGGAAGTGAATGGCGATTTACAGGCGTGGAAAGTTCTACTGGTATTCGTTCGTTTACAAAAGTCGGCGCGTGCAGGCCAGCACGAAAGTCAGCAACATAAAAGACGCGCGCGACATCGAGCGTGCCGCCTGGACACGGCTCGCCCGCAACGAAGTCGCTCTGCCCGATGACTCGGCGGAAAAGAAAGAGCCAACCATCGGGGAATTGCTCGACGCGCTGCAAAAAGATTTCGAGCTGCGTGGGATCTACTCAGCCAAGAACAAATCTAACTTCAAGATGGCGCGCGCTGCATTCCCCGAAACGATGCTCGCATCGAAACTGGCCCCGGCTGATGTTGATGCCTATGTCGGGAAACGGCAAAAGAAAGATGCGGCGCCGGCAACGATCAACCGTGCCTTGGGACTGGTAGCCCAGGCTTTCAAACGAGCAAAGAAGCGCGGGGAGATCGAGCGTGTCCCGGAATTCCGGCATCTCTCGGAGAAGGGAAACGCACGCAAGGGATTTTTCGAAGGTGATGAATTCTCGCGCTTCATCGAGCATCTGCCCGAGGATCTGCGCGATTTTTGCCGCTTCGCTTACATCACTGGCTGGCGCAAGAATGAAATCGCGTCTCTTCGGTGGAGTGACATCGAGGGCGACGTACTTCGACTCCGCGGCGAGAATGCGAAGAATCGGGAAGCACGGTCACTCGTGCTTACCGGCGAGCTCGCTCAAATCATCGAGCGGCGAAAGAAACTTCGCATCGTTTCCGGCGTCATGGCGGAATTCGTCTTCCATCGTGACGGCCAGCCGGTTCAGGAATTCCGAAAGGCCTGGGCATCGGCGTGCAAGAAGGCCGGACTCGCCGGGAAGTTATTCCACGATTTTCGCCGGACGGCTGTACGGGACATGGTTCGATCTGGCGTCCCGCAATCCGTCGCCATGAAAATCTCGGGGCACAAAACCGCTTCGATGTTCCGTCGCTACGACATCACCGATGAGCGTGACCTGCGCGATGCGGTCTTGAGCGTCGAAGCGTACCGAGCCAAGCGAAGCGAAAAAGTAGTTTCGATGGTGAATTAAAGGAATGTTCTCTACATATTTCACTACACGTTCACGTCGTCTACCGGTAAGTGGTGGGCGGTCAGCGATTTGAACGCTGGACCTTCCCGGTGTAAGCGGGATGCTCTAACCGCTGAGCTAACCGCCCTTGACATGCTATCCGAAGCGAATCCGAGCGTCAACCGCGCTTGCTTGACCTTCCGCAGTGCGGCAAGTAAACTGAGAAAGTAAATCGGAGACGCACAGAATGCTGTTGTCGCGCGACTACGTCGGCTATATGTCCAAAGAAGTGGTCAAGCGCCTCATCGAGCGCCAGATGGTCGAAACCAAGGCCCCTGATGCCCTTGCCGATCGGGTGCGCCAAACCATGGCCGACGAACTCGCCGTCGAAGACCGGCTGAACGAGGAAGTGCGCGATATTCTTGCGCAGCACAACGACGAGATGCGCAAGGTAGGCGCTTCCTATCAGGAGATGTACAAAAAAGTGAAAGGCGAGCTCGCGCGCCAGAGGAAGCTGATCCTCCGTTGATGCGACTGAGCCGCGAAAAAACGGTTCGCCTCTCCCACCGAATCATCAACCTTCTGGTCACCATTGAAGACTTGGATTTCATCGAGGACCGCGACACCATCCGCCAGGAAATTGTGACCATCCTTCAGGAATTATTGAAACAGGAAGAGCAAGTGGACGCGGAAGTTCGCGCCAAAATTGCCTCGCAGAAGAAAGAAATCCTCGAAGGCAGCGAAGAGTGGGATATTCTCTATCGCCGTTATTATTCGGAATCGCTCAAGCGCATGGGCGTTGCCGATCTTGCCGCCGAACACCGCCGCTGATTTGCCTGTAATCTCCGGCCGCTTCCCGTTTCACCCGCGCAAACAAAAAGGGCGATCCTCGCGGACCGCCCTGCTCCCACTTACCTTGGTTGGAATTGGTTTATGGCCGGCGCTTCAGCACTGGCGCGTTGTCGTCGCCCTGCCCTTGCTGCCCGTTTTGTTGCTGCGCCTTGGACTGTTTCTGTTCTGCCTTGGTTTGCAGTGTCGGCCTTCCGCCGCCGTCACGCGCTTCCTGAATTTTCTCGCCCGACTCCATACGAATCAGCCGCTGCTTCACCTGGTCGAATTCCGATGTCGTCACGATGTATTCGGGACGGGCCGGCAGAATCGTGGCAATTTCCTTCTGCGCAGCGACGATGCGGTCCGGTGTCGGCGGGTGCGTATCGAAAATCTTGGGAATCGTTCCGGGTTGCTTCTTCTCTTCCGCCTCCACTTTCTCGAAGAAGGCAACGAACGCGTTCGGATCGTAGCCCGCCTTGTACATGTACTGCAAGCCGAGGTAATCGGCCTCGCGTTCCGCGTCGCGCGTGAACTTCAGATACGTCATGGGAATCATGAAGTTCATGCCTTCGTAAATTCCGTAGCCGGCCCATGTTCCCGGCAGCGTCATGATTAAGGGGATCGAGGCCATCTGGATGATGTTGGCCTTTGTGGCGTTGCGCGTCTGATGGCGCGCCGCAACGTGCGCGATTTCATGCGCCATCACGCCGGCAAGCTCCGCTTCCTCGTCCGCATGCAGCAGCACTCCCGTGTTTACGTAGAAAAATCCGCCGGGAAGGGCGAACGCGTTGATGTGATCGTCGTCGATCACTTTGATCGTGAACGGAACCTGCGCGTCCGAATTTCGCACCAGGTTTTGTCCCACCTTGTTCACGTAGTCGACGATTACCGGATCGTTCACCAGCTTCGACACTTTCTCGACTTCCTGCGACAACTGCTTCCCGAGCGCGATTTCTCGCTGGATCGAGTACATGTCCCAGCCGTGGCCGACCTTTCGGTTGCCGACGGCATTCACATCAGACTCTGTGCCGGATTTCACTTTGTCAGGTTGCTGCTGAGCGAGCGCGCTGGGTGCCGACATTGCGATCGCCAGGAGGAAGGCTGCCAGACTTGCGGAGCTTCTTTTCATTTTCGTGCCCCCTTGGCCTATACGGGGATTATACACCCCTGCCGGTCCTTGTTACACCTTTGCCGGGCCACTTATTCCGATGCCCTTTATTTGAAAAAGGGTGTTCGAGAAGAATCTCCCTGAACCCTGTTCCAGCCCCAGCTGATTCTTACAAACCGATGAACCATTGCCCCGCGGGCCGATACGGGAAACCACCTCGTCAAGTTCTATTGACGCTGCTAGCCATTCTCTCTAAAGTGGTTTCTTTCTGGCATCTTTAGCATGCCCATCAAGAAAATACAGGTCGGCCAGGTCTGGAAAAAGGACGATTCAGGCGACTCTTACCTGGTTACGAAGGTCTATAACGAGGCTCTGGCCACCTTTGCCGTCCTCCGCAAAGCCGGCTCCGAAACCGATGCTCCTCTGCGCGTCAGAGTCGGCCACGCTGGCGCTGCGCCAACTCTTCCCGGTTT
>JBOGNJ010000041.1:0-29158 GCA_050746905.1 Candidatus Acidiferrales bacterium | reverse complement strand
CAGCTCAGGTCCGGAAGGTTGCGCCTCCATCTTCGGCATCCGCGTGGTATCCGGTAGAGCGGGCTGGAATTGCCGCGCTGCCCGAAGATTTGCGCCCATTCCTGTCCATCAAATATGGAAATGTACCCGTCAGGCAGGATTTGAAGGGGAGCCGTTGCTTTGCGGCATCTGTCGAACGGCGCTGCGCCGCCCAGCATGAACCACGCGGGCGTAACGAAGTCGCTCAGCAGCACATCATCGACCCTATATCCGCAACTATCGCTTTCGCATGCATCGCAGACCTCCAGGGCGTAGAACTTAATCGAGCCGTCCTGCCCGTCCACCTCGATCGTGCGGTTGATCTGCGGGTCGCCCAACATCTCCAGCAACTCGTGCGACGCGGTAACGCTCCACGCTACGCCGTCGGCTATATCGGAAGCAATGAAGGCCTTTCCCAACGGGTCGCCATTGGCGGTGAGCTCGTGATACCCGAGCGCGTTTGCCTGATCCGAATCGTCCAGGAGCACGAGCTGCCAAGTGCCAACTGGTACCGTCACGCCGCGAGGCACGCACTCAAGCTGCGCGTCCGTGTCCCAGATTGGCGCGAAGTCGCCCGATACTTGCTGTTGCTCGGCTGCCATCCACCTCTGGACGTCGGCGTCGCTGACCTTCGTGGATTCGTTGACAATGGCGATGAGAGGCTTCACTGCGCGAATCCCATGCTGGCCATGCGGACGAATCCGCCGTGAATGTGCAGCTTCATATGCGGCGTCGCGCGGTCTACCGCCGGGTTCCCTGTCTTCGCCACCAGAATTTTGTTGAACGAGGACACCAGAGAATTCGCATCAAGCGACAGGGGCGTGACGACTGCAGCGCTCGGTGAAGACGAGGGCATGGCCGCTTCCGCGATGGCTATGGCAGACTGAACAAGCCCAATCAGCGCCGTGATCTTGGCCTGAGTGTTTTTGTCGCTCACCTGCGCGATGGCGAAGACCGTTCCCAGGTCCGCATTGAGCGTTGTGAAACCCGCGTTGATCTCCGCCTTGATGGCACCCTTCGATGCGGAATTCGCCGCTTCAAAATCGGCGTACAGCTTCTCGATGCCAGCCACGTCAGCCCCAACCTTTGAAGAAAGGCTCAGGTTGGCCGCACCGCCCTTCACGATGGCGATGATTTGCAGGATCGTGCCAATGGCTGGTCCCACTTCGTTGAGCACCGTTTCAAACTGCGAAGCGTTGCAGCCGGTGAGCCCAACCGTGGGCAACAGCACCAGCCCGGAAATCAGGAATACCGTCAAGACGTGCTTTGCGATGCTTTTCATAAGTCTCCTTTTTGTTTTCATCATGGAAATTGCATTCACAAACAAACTAGGGCTGAATCGGAGGTGAGCGACTGCGCGGCGTGCCCGCGGCTAAAACCCTTTCTTCGGGATCGTATAGGGCGCGAGGGCGCAACTTGAACGACGTGTTGGTGCAACTTGGAGGAATCTTTGAACGCGGCGGTTTACACTGCTATATCCGCGTCTGTGACGGCGAACAATTGCATCCCGCCCGCGAAAACCTGCAGTTCCCTATCGCCAGTCGCCCAGACTTTCTCGCGCGCGTCTCGCGTGACGACGATGCAGCCCTTCGATACACACCCCGGATGCTCGAGCGAATCGCCGTGCATCAGAAATCCGCCGCGCCCAAACATCTGATTGGCGGCGTCTGGAGCTAAACGCATCGCGTACGGTCCATGCTCGATCGACTCAAACGGCGCGCCTATGGCATACACTCCGCATGGAATTGGCCCAATGTCAGGAACCGACTGTGCGCGCGGATCGTTCTTGCCGTAACCGTAGCCGGAGTACCCGGTGGTGAGGAAACCGCTCTCCGTCGAACGCAACATCCCTGTTGCCTGCTCGTATATCCACATCGTCGATTTCGTCTTTCTGAAAGTTCAGCACGGTCGCATTCGATACCGGGCGCGAGTACGCCGGTCACTTCGACGGAAGGTACTCCTCTGGAGGAACTGCGAAGTTTGCACACAACGCATTTTTCGCGTCGCGATTCCCTGCCCCTTCAGTTGGCCTGATTCGGCTTGCTCTCCAGCAGATTTGGCCCGATCTCCGGCGTGGGATGGATTTGCAGAAATTTCGCAAGCGATGTGATTCCGCTGAACAGAAACGTAATCGCCATCACTAAAATGAGGTGTCGCACGCCGCCCGGCGTCCCCACGGTGAAGTCGTGCGACGGATCCGCGACCATTGCGCCAAATCCTCCGCCAATGGCGCCAGCCCCGCCGCTCACGAGCGCTCCCCAGATGCCCAGAATCCAGTCGCGCCAGTCCAGCCGCTGCGCCGTCGCAATCATGGTTTTCATCATTCCGTGCCTCCGGTCCGTCTGCCTCGCCAGTTACTATCTTTGAGCGTTAACGCGATTGGCGTCGAGAACAGCATTGGAAATCCTTGCTTGTTCCCCCAGAGAATCCCCTTCTTGCGCGGTTTGACGGGAAATGTCGGAGGCGGCGTTCCACCCAACCACAGAGAATTTGCCGCTACGATGCCGTTCACGCCCGCAAACTGGCCTGTGTAGTCCGCCGCTTCGCTTCCACAGTTGACGAGAGATGTGTACGTCGCATCGCAAGTCACGGACGCAGCCACGCCCTCCAGCGCGTCATACGCATTATCGTGGATGGAGGTCAGACCCTGATTTGAGTTTTGGAAATCCTGCCAACTCCACCAATCGAACCCCACGAATTGATACGTGCCGTTGTAACTCAGCGTGTTGAAGAGTGAATTAACCGTGTTGTAGTACTCTTGCCCACGCAAAGTCTGCGTGGCGAAGTCCTCAGCGGGCGTCGCCGCGTTGCAGGACATCGAAGAATCAGCCTCTGCTACCAGTGTGATGAAGTCGAGCAGCGGCACATCGCCCATGTATTGCGTCTCATACTGATAGGCAACTTGTCCTGCCGTTGGGATAGGGGTGATGCCAGAATATTGAAGCTGAACGAATGATCCATCCACGTAGGGCGCTTCGCCGAACAAAAACTTGCTATAGGCAGGGGTGCTCCAAGAGCCTGTTGTGTCCAGACCGAGATACGGGATGTTTGACACAGCGCGCAGGTCGTCGTGAATAACCTTGAAATACTGCGCCGACATCTGGCTTTCCCAATTGTCCAAGTCCGCGCCCGTAGTCGCATTGGCATTCGGAGTTCCATAGCTCCCGCCCGTGCAAGCAAAGTAGGTCGGATAGTTCGGGTCTGCGCCCTCTAAGCAGAAATTGTTCGTGCCAATCCAAGCTGAACCGCCGCCTGATTCATCGACCAATCCGGTGCCGCCGCTCAGCCAGCCGTTGTAGATGTAATTCACGGTGATGGCATGACCGCTGGCCGGAGGCGTAACGAAATTCAGCGTAATCGCTCCCGTCGAGTAGTTAATCGTGCTGGTGGATTGCGTCATGTAGCTCGCCGTCGGACTGCCAATCGTGCCCATGTTTGTCGTGTCGGTGAGGCAGTAAGCTCCAGGAATTCGATTGCGCGTCCACGGGCAATCCCCTGCCACGACCGTTCCGGCCACCTCGATTTGCACGCTGAATGGCGACAGCGGATGATGCGCCAGCGTCCCTGAGAATGTGGTTGTCGTGCCGTCGCCCGTGCCAAGCGACTCACCTGTAACAGACACTCCCGTCGAGTCAAATGACGTGTAGGTCGCGCCGCCCCACGCTGTGTCGAGCGCCGAAATGCTCCCGCCGTACTTCTGCCACAGGTAATCGCGCAGGCTGCACGGATTCGTGATGTCACAGGTCGTGACAGGATTCGTCGCCTGAGCCTTGGTGTAATTCAACGTGTTCGCAAAAAGAAAAACCTTCGCGCCGTTTGTGGTATGTGGATTGAATGTCTGTACGGGCGACGTAATCATCACCATGTAGGCAATGTTCGCGTTTGTGTGACCTCCAAAATCTGGCCCTGCACCGGAGCCGAAAAAGTAGTCCGAGTCATCCGAGAACATGCCTAGCAGCCACGGATTGTTTGCTCGAAGCAAGGTCGCGCCGTACGGGTCAGACCGCGTGAACTCTGCATTGGCTTCGGCACTGTAAGCAGGGTCGAACACGTCATACAACTCGCCGCCGAGATAGGTCGTATAAGATAGACTGTCCCCCTGAATGACTCCCTTGATGGGAATGCCGGTCAGATAGCCGTAGGACGCATCCTCCATCGGGCGCAGTTCGATGGTCACTGGAACCGGAACAGGCTGTACTCCGCCCGGCCAAACGCAGCCAGAGCAGGTTCGCACAGGATACCAGTCCACGTTGGAGTCCTGTCCAATGGAATTGAACTTCCACGAAGTCATCCGCTTGATTTCCTGCCATGACCAATTGAACTCGTCGCTGCCGTACTTCGCCACATAGACGCCAGAGGCATCCTGATCGAAACTGCCCGTGCCAAGCACTGTAGCTGTTCCTGGATTCGCTGCCATTGCGATCGTGACTGTGTTCACTCCGGTCGCCGTGATGACGGCGTTCGTCACGTTGTAGCCGGAAGGGGTGAATCCCGTGGTGACGAGCGCATTGCCGACAATCGCATCCGATGGCAAGGACGCGAACGTGTAAGTAGCCGTCGAGCTTGACCAAACGACTCCCGAAGTCGTACCCGCGGGCCCTCGAAAACAGTCCCAGGTGTGCAGTCCGTTTCTCGCGTTCACGGCCACGTTCATAGAGATAAACGCATGACCTAGCGAAGTGCAGAAGTACCAGCGCACGCCGACCTTCTCCAAAATGAAATGGCCTGTGGCGTTCGGACAGGAAATGTCCATACGACCACCATAGAGATCGAACGTTTGCGCATGTGCGCTCAAGCCACTTGCGGCGATGAGCAAAATAAGGAGTAAGAGTTTTCGCATCCTATTGCACCGTGAAGGAAATCGAGTAAATAGAACTGGTTCCCGCGCCCGTCTGAACCGTTTGCCAATCGATGAAGTCGCCCGCAGAGACGGCGAACGTATGCGTGGTATCGTTGCAGTTTGCCCCGCTGGTGGCGATTGTGCAGGTCACGGCGCGAGACGATGGCGTGCAGGCCAGCGGCGTTCCGCTTGGCGTGCAGGTGCGCAGCGTCACTTGAAAGGTCGCACCGGCACCTTGCGTTCCTGCAACTTCGTGAACATATAGATTTCCTATGGTGCCGGCACGTGGGACGACTCGTTGCGCCACGCCGTCGCCGGACTGGATGGTTACTGTTCCAAATCCCACTACGTATTGCGTGCCGCTGGGCGTTGTGTTCGACGGCAAGCCGGACTGCATAATCGTGGCTGCGCCGCTCCCACCGGAAGACGCAATCGTTGGCCCGAACTGCCCGCGCGTGATGGTGATGTTCGAGCCAGCGATAAACGGCAAATCGCTGCAACTGGTGTCCCAAACCGTTCCACCCGGGTCCGCGACAAACTTGCACTCCTGCCCTTGAGCGACTGTCAGCGTGGTCGAGCCTGTGCGGTCAAACGTCAGCGTAGCCGCCGCCACAGTCAACGCAGTCGATGAGCCAGAAGTGTTGTTGATAAGCTCCGTGGCGAAGCCGCTGTTTCCGAGCGTCGTCGGTGTGGGCAGCGAGACGGCCACAGCCACCGAACCCTGGTAATATACCGGATTAAGGTTATCCGAATAGGCGATGGTGTCGGTCGAAGTCGTGCCTGTCACGTCGCGTGGCACAACGCCGTCCTGCGTCACCGTTGGGTCAACCGCTGCGCCCGCCGTCACCTGATAGCCCACCGAGTAGTTCCCATTCGTCGCAGGCACAGTCGTGCCGCCGAATGCGCCAGCGTTGTCGAATTGAACGGAATGCAACGGCGTGCTCGGCGTCCCGCCACCCCCGCACGCACCCGCACTGCTAGTCAGCAAGCCGCCTGCGCTCGCCTGAACGCAATCCCCTGGAGTCAGTGTTGACACCGTAAGATTCCCCGTTACTCCCAGCCCAAAAAATACAGGCGTTCCCGGAGTCAGCGCAGTGCCGTTCAAGTCGCTTTCGACGAACCCCGCCGTCGATGTAGTCCACGACAGCGGCGCTGCGTCGGAAATATTTCCAAGCACTTTGATCGTCGCTCCCGCGCCCGCGAAGTTCGCGATGATGTTCTGATTGCCGCACTGCGAAAACGAATTCTTCTCGATATCGATTGACGCCGCCGTATCAATCACAATCGGCGCCGGCGGATACGCCGTCAGATTGCACTGCATGAAATTGCCGTCGATGAAAATCGCCCCCGGCGTCGGCGTAAATCCCTGCGGCGGAATCAACGTATCGCCCACTTGCACGTTGTACGAAGGCGGATTCGTTCCCTGCTGCTCGAAATAATTTTCATTCAGCGTGTAGGGCGACCCATACAGCATCTTGATGTTCCCCACCATGTTGCCCTCAAAATCATTGCGCGTGAAATTGATGTCCGCTCCGTTGACCACGAACGCTCCCACGTTGTTCGACTGTATGTAGCTGTCCGTCACCGAGAAATCGTTGTTCGCACCCGCGCCCGCGATCCCCACGCCGAATCCCGCCACGTACACTTCATTTAATTTCCCGCAGCAGCCGAAACTCGTGTATCCGTTCGCCATGTTCGCCGTGCCCGCTGAGATTGCCGCGTCCGTGAACAGTTTCACGCCGTCCAGCTGCGCCCCATTGTTGTCGTAAACCGCCGAATACGCGGTCGTGTTGAACGGCGGGCGGTACGCCAAATTCAGCAACGTGCCGCCGAACGTCCACGAAGTTCCCATCGCGAGCGGCGTCGAAGTTTGCTTTGTCTCGTTATTCGGGTTCGCCGAAACGTACACGTTCCATCCCGTCGCGTCCGCCACCAGCGGCGGCGATTGCACCTGCAAACAATTTCCGCTCGTCGTCGTGATCGTCGCCTCGGTGGAATCCGAAGTCTCCCCCTGCGGATTCACATATGTCGTCTGCACGTAATACGGCTCTGCGGGACATCCCGCCCCCGCCACCTGCGCCAGTGTCGGGGCCGTCGGTGGCGCCAGCGGCCCGCCGATCGTAGTCGGATATTTCACGCCGACGTTCTGCATCTTGAATCCTTGCGCCGAGACCAGAATCGCGTTTCCCGTCGTCCCCTGAAAATCCAGATACGTCACCGGCGCATTCTGCGTGATGAACTGGAAATGCCCTTTGCCCTCGATCGTCACGTCAGCCTTATTGATCACCAGCGTCGACGTAAATTTGCACACGCCCGGAATCATCACCAGCCCGCCTGTCGCGGGAATCGCCGCCAGCGTCGCCTGAATCGCCGCCGTGTCGTCCGTCGTGTCGTCGCACTTCGCTCCAAACGCCTTCACGTCGAACCACGGCTCGCCCGACTTGAAATAAGCATCCGCTCCAAACGTATTCGTCCCCGTCCAGGTGTTGTTTCCGCTCGTTCCCGTCGATCCGCAACCGGCCGCCGTCGCATTCGGCACGCAACCCAGCGTAATTACTTGCGTAAACGGTTCCGTTGCCCTCGCCGGCGAATAAAACTCCACGAAATATGTTCCCGGCGCGGCCCAGAACGCAAAATTCCCGTTTACGTCAGCGTTGATAGGGTTCGCGCCGCTCACATTCCCGCCCGTCGAGCCGTTATCCGGTCCCGGCTGCACATAGTTGAATTTTCCGCCGCCGAGTTGCAAAGTCACTTCGAATGTCCCGTCGAAGCTTGCGTCGCTCACGCCGCTGACCGCCACCCATTGGCCTGGAAGAATGTTGTTCGACACGTTGGTCGTGATGGTCACCACGCCTGCGGTGCGGGTGGCGTTCGTGACCGTGTAAATCGTCCCGTTGCTGTCAGAAGCTAACGTCGCGAGCGGTGAGCATGGCTCACCCACATTTCCAGGGTTCGTAGGATTCGCCACGCACACCGCCACCGCGCCATTGCTCAGCGGACGGTTGTCCCTCGTACGCGCCACGTCGTTATACCGAACGCCTTGCGCGCGCCCAGTCGCCGCGCACACCACAATCGCTGCCGCCACGCACATCACAAGCGCCAGCGCCCTCGGCGCAAAGCACGCCACTACGAGCCTATGAACGAATCGCTTCATATTCTTGTTCCTCGGAAACTGTGTACGAGCCACCGCGGCCATCTCTGTAGCTCAGGCCTGCCCTGAACGAAGTGAACGGGTCCCGCTTGCCCTGACGCAGGAAGGGTCCCGACGCTTTTCATCGGGGCTGACCTGAGGCCTCCGCTCATCTCGCCTTGCCGTTCAAATCAATCCAGCAAATCGGCGGCGTGGCAGGATGCTTAATTCCCTGCTGGTCGCACAAACGCCCCAGCAAATCGTAAATGTGCGGTAAATGTGTCGTCGCCATATCCGCGACGAATGCTTGTGTCAATTCATCGTTGCGCACGCGCCGGTACAGCCAGCGCAAAAAAAGTGCAAACTGCACCGTCGTCGCCGCGATCACAGCCAAACTCGATGGTTCCAATAATTTGTCTAACATGCGTGTGGCTGTTGGTGCCTGAAGAGGAACGCAGAGAATCGTGCCTCCCGTGAGTCTCGACGGACACTGAAAGACATCTTGGTTTGCCTTTGTAGGGACGGCAGGCTTTACGCCGCCCTTGTTTCCTGCTGGGCCTAAACATTGTTTCCGCGGTTTTATCCAAACAGCGACGCCGCGCCCAACCCAAGCCCTCCCAAAAACGTCCCGATGCCCGGACCCTTCGACGCCTGCTCCTGCACGTTGAGCAATTCCGACGGCACGCCCATCGCGCGCCCCAGCAGATTCGTATCAACGTTATACGTTTGCCCCAACGCGTTCAGACCCGCCATGCGCTGCCCGATTTGTTCGTTCGCAAACTGAATCTGATTCTGCCGCGCTTGCTCCGACAAATTCTGCGCCTGCTGCCGCCCCAGCTCGGAGTCGAGCGCGCCATATCCCGCAGCATTGTTCGTGCGCGCCACGCGATTCGCCGCCGTTTCGCGCAGCGCATCAAAAGCCGTTCGCGCCGCGCCCATTCCCTCTTGCGTGATCGCCGATTGTTGCGCCGGCGTATACCCAGGATTATTGATTAGCTGCTCGATTCCCGGAATCAGCGCCGAGCGATCCTCCTGCCCTTGCTGATTCGCCTGCGAAATCAATTGGTTCTGCGAAGCAAGCTGCTGCTGCGTCAGTTGTTGCGTCTTCTGCTGCGCCCCACGACTCATCATGTCCCCCAATCTATCTTGCGACTTTTATTTGTGCGAGATGCCCGCGTCTCGCGGCGCACTCTTGCAAATCCCATTCATGCGCGACTCGTTTCCTGTAGCCCAGGTCCCGCTTGCCCTGACGAAGGAAGGGTTCGCGCCGTCTTTGCGCGAACTGACCTGAGGCCTTTGCACGGTCGCAATGGAAACTGCGCCTGTCGCTTCACCTCGACGCGGGAAAATGAGCCGATTCGTGTGCCGTTGTAGCTCAGGCCCCGTTGCAGCGCGTTTTGCTGCAACTGACCTGAGGCTTTCCTCGAAATTATGCGATGCAAGTATCCCGTGTTTACCTCAGCCGTTTGCAGTACGGCGTCCACGCGTCGTCGCGAATCCACCCAAGCCCTTCCAGCCGCCGCCCAAACCGTTTCTCAATCGGCGGAGGCAGCCACGCGTGCGCGTCGTCAAGCCCGCGCGCCCGCAAATCCCTCGCCCCGACTCGTTGCAGCTCGAGCAATCGCGCATAACGTTCCTGCGGCGTCCCCGCATTCGCATCCACCAGCAAATACATCTCGCACGTCAACCGCGCCAGCGCCCCCATCACAATTTTGTGCGCGTGATCGCCCGTTTCATCTTCGACCACCAGCTTGCTGACGAAAATCGGATCCGTCAAATCCGGCAGCGCGTAATCGAATCCCTGCGCCCGATGCATCGCAACCAAAGCGCCCAAATCCGCCTCCGTGCATTCGCGAATTATCATGAGAGAGGAGAAGGCAATCTACAAACGCGGTGTAGGAGCGGGTTTACCCCGCCCTCTTTTTTCTCCGTCGAGCGAACATCTCGCCGGCGGTTAGCGGCGATGCCCATCAAAACACTCGATGTCGCAGCAGCGGATTCACCCGCGCCAGCTTCTCCCCAACCGCAAATGTGTCGTCCCCGCGCTCCACGCCGAACTGCCCAAGAGCGTCAGCCACACGCGGCGACACAGGCGTTCGCGCCAGCGGATGCGGCAAACCCTCAAACTCCGCGTCATTCTCCATCGCCAAATGCGCGCCTTCATCCGCTTCAATCAGCGCAACGATAGGCGTCGCGTCGTTCGCCGCATCTTCGGCACCCACCGCGACAAAATGCGTCTCGGCGCACTGCTCCGCATGCCGCCGCCAAGCTCCCACCGTCGTAAAATAATATCGTCTTCCGTGCATTGTTTTAATTGATGGGATGCAGCGAAAACCTGTATTGGAAAGCACTCCGGAGAACCAACTGTGCCTGTACTCGCCACTAGCCACTGGTCGCTGACCACTAACCACTCGAAGCCGCCACCCGCCACCTTCATAAATCGTCGCGTCAGGGCACGGCTTCAGCCGTGCCGAAAAGTACCTTATTTGCAAGGGCTTTAGCCCCTGAGGCCAGTCCCGTATCGCAACTGAGAGTTTATGAGACAAGGACAGGTTCTAGTCACCAACCACTGCGCCACGACTGCCCTACGATGAAAACGTGTAGTTATGCGTCAGCACCGACGCGGCAATTTTCCCCGCATAAAATTCATGATCCGGCTCGCAGGTGATCGTTATCTTCGCGCCTTGCTCCACCACCAACTCAATCCGTTTCAGCGTCAGCAGGTTATAGCGCCCAACGAGAATATCGCCCAGGCACAATCGCTCCGCGCGCACCGGCGCACCATCCGCCACCGTGAACACGTGATGTGGAGTCACGTCGAGCGTATCCTCGTTCGAAAATCCTAGACGCACAAAAGTATCCGCGAGATGCACTTCATGTCGCACCACGTGCGTCCACGTATCGCGCCCCAAAATGCAATCGCCCACGCGCAGGCTTTCGATTTTCACCATGCCACGATCGTGCGTCTGCACCAACATCCCCGCGCGCACGCAGGAACCCGATCCCCCGCCCGACCCTCCGCCTGTTCCCGAAGAAGTCGTCGCTGCGCTCATCGCGCCCGCCGAAAGTGGAATTCTTCCCTGCAAAGCCTGCTGCTGCGCCGCCACAATCGTTTTCGCCGGCTGCGCGTTCGCCGGATTCCCTGCCCCGCCCGGCACCCACGCCAAACTCAGCGCCGTCTCGTCCCAGTAAGGATAAAAATAATACGCCGTGCCCGCCGCGAGCCCCGTTACCGCCCGCGATCCATTCGTCACCGCCGTCGTACTTCCATCCGCGCGATAAATCACTAGTCCCGACCACGTCCAGGTGATGCTCGACGTCGTGCTCGTGTACGTAAATGCTCCCGACCACGTCGGCGGCACGGACCCTTTCATCATCACGCCCGTTTTCGCCGGGTCCACTTTGTTTTCCGTCAACGCTTCCGCCGAAACGCGCGCAAAATCCGCGCCGTCCGTCACGCCCGAATCCATCGACAGCTTCAGATTGTTCACGCCAGACACCACGCGCTTCATCGATTCGTATAGCTGCGTGTTGAACTTCTTCAGCGCCTCAATCTGCGGTATCGTCAGCATCTGTGTGTCCGTTTAGTTGTGTCCGCGAATCAACGACCACGGCGCCGGCTTCGACCACGGTACGAATTTCGTCACCGAGAACCACGAACCGACCGCGTTCGTGCCGAACTGATAGCCCACGCGCTCCGCATTCAGATTCGTCATCAGCTCCAAATCCTGCGGTGCGGGAGAACTCAGCGCCAGCGCGCCAATCAACGTCTCCGTTGCGTCCCCGGGCGAAAATGCATTCACATTCAACGCGCCCACTCCCTGCGCATACGCCGTCAAATAGCCGAACAAGTTTCTGCCCGTCGCGTCGGTCTGCGACAAAAACGCCGTCGTGTAATACGAATTAATCGCCGCGCCGTCGTCGGAGTATTGCCCCTCGGTAAGCTGATAAATTTTCCCGTTCCCCGCATTGTTGCCCAGAAAAAACGCCGCTGTACCATTTGAGCGTTCAACCAGCGCCGCGCAATTCGCCGCGATGAACCACGGAGCCCATTTCCGCGCGCGCGACGGCGAATACAGCATCATCATCAACGGGTCCGCGAAGCCCTCCGTATAATCGAGTGTCAGAATTTCATTCGGAGTCGTCGCCCCACCCATCGGCACGCCAACGTAAATCCGTTTGTGCTGCGTATCCACCGTCACCCAAATTGTGCTGCCGTATTGCCAGTTAATCGCGTCCCACGTCGGCTGAATTTCCTGCGAAATCTTTTGCGGCTGTCCTCCATCGAAATAATAAAGCCCCGATCGCGACGCAATCACCGTCCAATCTTCGCCAATCCCCACGCCGTGCACCGAAGGAGTCCCCACGGTATTCGACACTTCTTCCACGTCCCAAAATGCCGGCTCCGTCGAGCCATTATCCGCCGTCACGTAAAGACTTCTCTCCTTGACGAAATACAAATTGCTTCGAATCACAAACGCCGCGCGCACCGCCTGCCCGTTTTTCACCGCGACTTCCACCAGCCCTTGCACGCCGTCGTACGATTCCGGATCCGAATTGCGCGAAGCGCGTATCACGGAGGGATTTTGCGCCGCATTCGTCTCGAATATCTCAATGTTGTCGACCAAAAATGATTCGCCGTTCGGTGCGGGAATGCCATCCGCGTAAACTTGCAGCATCAAATCGCTTGGCAGCGGCGCCGTTTGCGAAGGCATCAGTTGCGCCGTGAATTCCTGATACGTCGCCGAAACGCTCAGCGCCCCCACCGCCATGCCCGTGCCGAAAAATCCGCTCGACACGCTGAAGAAATTGATGCGAAAAGTTCCTTGCGTCAAATTTGCCGTGCGTTTCACACGCGCGCGAACGGAATAATCCGTGTTCGTTCGCAGCAAAGGATTTCCGTCCGTATCCGTCAGCGCCGTCTGCTGAATCACTCCGCGCGAAATCGTCGAACCGTCCGCCGTAATTCTGTACGCGTCTCCCCACACCACGTCGCTCGATTCGCGCGAGCCTCCCGCGCTGAACGCCGTGCCGAGCTGCCATCCGAGCGGCCTTCCGTTCCCCGACGCATCCCATCCGCCGTCAAACGACAAATTCCGCCAGTTCGGCATCTTCGCGCGCTCGCCCCACCAGAAGAGCCGGTCCGAATACGCAATCACGCCCAGTTGGTCCGGCAGTTCCACGTTCGCGAACAAATTGTCCATGCCCACGCCCGCTAGCAAAATCGTATCGTCGAAATCCACTTCAAGCGAAGTTGTCACATTGTCGTTGATCGTCATCGTCGCAGGCACTTGATAGAAATTCGCGCCGCCCGCGCCCGTGAACGCCAGCAGACGCTGCACCACATTCGACGGCCCCGTCGGAATGTTCGTCACGTTCACTTTCAGCCCGCCCGCGGCCGTCCACGTCACCGGAGGCGACGGAATCGTCCAGTAACCCTGCCGCGTCACAAAAATCACGACGCACTGATGCGCCCCTGGCGAAATATTTCCTGCATCCGCCGCATCCGCCAAGCTGGGTCCCTCCGCCGGCCCGATCTGACTCACACGATCGAAATGAATATCGTCATACTGACGTGGCATGTCCTCGCCGAGCGTGGTATTCGAAAATGCCATGTACTCGCGCCCGAAGTGCGTCGTCGACGCCAGAAACAATCCCGCCGAAATCACGCTCGCCACAATCGACAATTGTCCCGGCGACGTCTCCTTGAACAAATTCCCCAGCGAATCCATCACCAGTAGCCGCTGCACCAGGTTCGTCGTGATAAAAGTCTTCAGCCCGTTCACCGACGGCGTTCCGCCCAGCGCCGGATACACCGGCAGCAGTCCCGGCCGCGTCCGCACTCCGCCCGGAAAAAATTCCACGTCGCGCGCGTCCGGCGACATCCCGGGCATAACGTCCGACGCATCGAGAAGCGTCATCCACGACCCAAACGTAGTCAGCGGTATCGGCGAAAAAGTCTCAACAGACATATGTGTGCACTTTCGTCCTCATTGTTTTGTGGCACAGGCTTTAGCCTGTGTGCCTTTGCAACGCGCCCCGAAAAAACAATCCGTGGTTGTCATTCCGAGGAGCTATGCGACGAGGAATCTGCTTCTTTTTTGACAAACACTCTCACCGCACGACGTCATTCTGGACGCGGCGAAGTCTCTCTCATCCGCGCAGGGTCCGGCGGTGCCCCATCCTTCGCGTTTTTTGCGAAGCCTGCCTGCCGCCTGCCCGCCGCAGCGGGCAGGCAGAGGTAGGGTCTTTCGTCCACGGTCGGGCTCCCACGGACGTGAAGCCATCCTCGCGTTTTGCTATGATTTTCTGATGGACACTTCAAACAACACAGAGAAGGAGCCCTGGCGCCCAAACGCGGCCAATCGCCCCGAACCGAATTCCCGTTTGCGCGCACACCGCAAGCACCGCAGGCTGACCAGCATAATCTTCCTGATTGTCTTGATTCCTTTTCTCGCTTACGAATTCCATCGCATGTGGCGGCTACCGCAACTTCATCCCGCCGTGGCTCTTGCTACGGGCGTGCTGATTCTTTTGGGCGTACTTCGACTCGCAGGCCTGTTGTTGCGCCGGCCTTCCAAGCGCGAAGACGACAAAAGTGTTTTGCGTTTGTAGGAGGTTTACTTCGGACGGTACATCGGATTCGGCAAATCCAATTTCTTCTTCCCGCCGAGCAGGCTCGCGGTTCCGCCCAAAGGATTCACAAATCCCGTTGAAGGACTCGCGGTCCCCGCTCGCTTTGGCGCTGCCGGAGCATCAGTGCTCTCCGCCACCCCGACATCTTCACTCTTCGTTGCAGCAGCATTCCCGGCCATCACCGGCGCCGTTGAATGCCCTTCCTCGACCGGCTCGCCGGAAGAAATCATATCTTCCCACCCTGAAGGAATCGGACGCCCAACGTAATCGGTCGGAATCTCCCGCTGCTTCGCGATTTTCTCGAGCGCGCTGGCAATCCGGCTAACGTCGCGTGCAAGTTGTTCAGTTTCCCTGGTTCTCTTCAGCACAATGAACCGCTGCCGCGATCCGCTCCCCGCCATCCACATTAAAATGATTATGACGGCAATCACGGCCGCGCTGATCGCCACCGGATGCGCCCAATAAGCGTTCACGAAATAATCCAACATTCCACGGCTCCCTTTGACCCACCACAAGTATAACGCGCCGAAGTCGTCCGCCAAAACCAAGCGTATCGCGGCTGTGCCCAAAAGGGAGTCAAAAGAGAGTTTTTCCCCTATTGCAGCCGCGGGAAAATGCCGTAGAACGTGATCGTGTCCCCAGAAATCGCCACAGGATAGGCTCCGGCCGCGAGCTCGCTGAACGCGCCCGCGCCGCTCGCCTGCTGAAACACTTTCACTTTGTTTCCACTAATAGACGCGCCCGGCGAGAAAACGTAATCGTATCCCGCGAGCCCGTCCATCCACGCCGTGCCCTGAACTGGAGGCTTTGTCGTCGGAATGCCCAGCGTACCGATGCCACCCAGGTCGAGCGTGTCGCCGCCCGTCGCGTAATTCCCCGACGCCGCAATCGTCCCGGCCACGTGAACACGCCTGCCGTCATCCCACGAATCCACCAATGTAAATGCGAGTGCCATGAATTTCCTCCTCAAAATTTCAATTGCGAATTTGCTTGTCGCGGCGGGATGTTTCCGGAAAACTCGAAATGCGTTAGAATGAATGCATCATTCCAGCCCGCAAACCGCCTGCGGATGCATCCGCAAGGAGGTCTCAGATGAGAGCTTATGTTCTGGTGACTGCAGGCCCCGGCAAAGCCCGCGACATTGCCAGAAAAATCGCCGTCTTGCCCGGCGTCAAAATGGCCAACGCCTGCTGGGGCGACCCTGACGTCTACGTCGTCGTCGAAGTCGCCAATTCCGAAGATCTGAATTCCCTCGTCATCAGCAAAATTCAGTCAATCGACGGCGTCGGCCGCACAAGCACCCACATCGCCCTAGACTAAGCGCCATCTTAGGTCTTCAGTCGCACGGGCCTGCCCGCCGTGGCGCGATCCCATTTCCGCCTTCGAGGGCCCGTCTAAAGCCGGGCCCTGCCTACACCAGCAGGCGTCCTGTCCCGCTCCTCACTCGTCTCTCGCGATAAATTTTTCACCGTCATTCCGAGGAGCAACCGCGACGAGGAATCTGCTTTGCCTTTTCGTCCACCCTGCATCAACAAATATGGACGGCCGTGTAGGGCCCGTCTAAAGACGGGCCGCACCTGCGCAACAGGCGTCTTGCGGGTTTCCCAATTCTTCCGGCACCGAACGCTTTTTGCGAAGTGATCTCTATGCCAGAGGGGTTGGGTTCTGTGGCACAGGCTTCAGCCTGTGCGCCTTTGCCTTTTCGGGTGCCCTATCCTGATCGCTGTTTGCGAAGGGTGGGGGGGTCGGGCCGACGACCGGCCAACCCTGGTTTTTATAGGTTCCGCCTAAAGACGGGCCCCCCCTGCTAGCAGGTGCCTCCTGTTATCCTCAGCAGCACAGGCCCGCCCCTCCTGCTCTTGCCTCCCTGCCTCTTTGTCTCTCCCTGCTCGATGCAACCCCTCTCCCTTCAGTGTCATCGCATGTCCCGTGGTGTGTTGCGGACCGACGACACTTCAAACGTTCAGCTTCCATGCTATGATTTAGGACTTTGCATAACGTTCGTTCTTGTCCTGCATTCCTAGGGGGGAATTTGCGTCGTGTTCTAACCGTGCTCGCGTTCTTCGCGGCGCTTCTTTGCATTTTTGCCAAGTCACCCGCGCCAGCCTATGCGCAGCAGGTTGCCGCGGAAGGGCATGCCGCCCCGCCTCAGCCCGTCACAATTGTTTCAGGCGACCAATATGCCGGCATTCGTGGCCTGGCTGTTGACGCCGCCGGGAATCTCTACATCTCGCTCGTTGCGAACCCCGCCCCGTCGCATTGCGTCTCCCGTCCAACCAGCGACTCGGCCCACTCTCCGGCCTCCAAGATATCTGTCACCATTTTCTCGAATTGCGCGTCAACTCCGGGAGAAAATCCCTCAGGAATCGCCGCCACTGCCGAAGGTCGCGTCTTCCTCGCCAATCAGTTGCAAAATCGCATTCGCCTGCTCGATATGACCTCCGGAAAAGTCGCCGTCGTGCCCGCCTCCGCGGCGAAAAACATCTCACACTCGAGCACGAGCAATCTGGATCTCTTCGAACCCGCCGGACTAGCCCTTGATGAAACGCGAAATCTTTACGTCGCGGACCGCGGCAATCATCGCGTTCTAACGCTCGCGCCTGGCGCTACGGACTTCGCTTACGCCGCGCACATTCTTGACGCCACGGCAATCGCCGCCGACACCGCTCGCGGAAAGCTCTATGTCGCCTCGCCCGCCTCGAATCGCATCTTCGCCGTCAACCTCGCTTCGGGCAATGCCAAGTCTTTTGCCGGCACGGGCGCCGCGGCCGGCCCGAATAGCGCGCAATTCTCAACTCCCGTTTCTGCGGCCAGCGCCGCACTCGCCGCGCCCGAAGGCGTCGCTGTGGACGGCGTGGGAAATTTGTTCATCGCGGACACGGCCGCCAATGCTATCCTCCGCGTCGAAGCAAAATCTGGACTCCTCTCGCATGTCGCCCTCGGCACCGACCTGAATTCCCCCGGTTCTCTTGCAATTGACCGCCGCGGAAACCTGTTCGTCGCCGATCGCGGCAATCATCGCGTCGTTGAGTTTCCCGGCATCGGCGCACCCGCGCCCGTTGCCGCAGTCACAATTTCCCCATCGCAATTTGACTTTGGCGCGGAGCCAACCGGAGGCACAACCCCCGCTCAACTTTTCACGCTGACAAATAATTCCGCCAGTGCCCTCTCGCTTTCGACCACCGATTTCTCCTTCGCCGGCGCGAATCTCAACGACTTCACGCAGACAAACAACTGCGTCCCACAACTCGCTTCCGGAGCGTCCTGCCAAATAAATGTCAGCTTCGCCCCTCAGGGCACTGGCGCTCGCCAGGCCGTTCTCCAGGTATCCGACACCGATCCTTCCAGTCCGCAAACAGCGCAAGTCTCCGGCACCGGCGACGATTTCCAGATTACCGTCGCGTCCGGCTCTACGACGCAAAACGTCGTCCCCGGCAATTCAGCAACTTACAATTTGCAAATCATGCCAGACGCAACCTTCAGCGGTACCGTCACGCCGGCGTGCCCACTGCAATTGCCTCAAAACACGCTTACGTGCGTGGTCAAGCCCGCAACTCTCACGGTCACCGCTGGACAGCCCGCGCCCTTCTCCGTCACGATCGGCACCGGCGGCCCTAACGCAGCCGTGATTGTCACGCGTCCGCCTCGGAATCTCCCGCCCGGGCCAATGCGCTCTCTACTTTTCCTTGCGCTCGTCGCGATGCTGTCAATTGTTCTTTTCAGCAGGCTGCGCGAAAAATCGCGTCACGCTACGGGGCTCGCCGGTGTGCTCGCCGCATGGCATTTGCCAAACAGACGCCTGCGCATCGCGTTCTTCGCTGCCACGCTGTGCGCTCTGTTAGCTGGCATCGGTTGCGGTTCCTCGACACCCGCCAACCCTGATGAAACTCCTCCGGGAATCTTCTCGATCGACATTTCCGCCACTGCGCAAAACGCCTCGCGCGCCATCACCCTCACCCTCAACGTCGACTAACGCATTGCGACTCAACTCAGTGGCACAGGCTTTAGCCTGTGTGCCTTGCCTCTTCCGCTGGCGCTTTTAGCCGCTAAGCCGCTGCGGTCCACAGACGCTTCTACAAATAAATCACGCTTCGCCGGTACCCATACGGCTTCCGTCTCCGCCCCTTGAACTGCTCTGGCCTAACGTACCTCTCGATCAATTTGTCGATAGCCGCCTGCGCCGCCATCGACATATCCTCCGCAAGCGCTCGCGCCCCTCGTGAACGCGCCGCCATCGCCGCCACGGAATACGCCAGCGGATCTATCGCCGACCGTATCTGCACCGGATCAGCGCCGAGCACCAGCGCCGGCAATTGCTTTTCGTAACGAATCCGCACCGTGATTTCCTGCGTCGCCCCCACCAGTTGAATCGTGTCCTCGCGCCATTCCCACATCCGCAAATAATTGCCCGGCTGAAAATTCGGCAGCCCACCCGTTATTTTCTCCATCGGCACAAAAATATCGCTGGACCCGCTCGCCTGCTCCCACAGTTGATGTGGCACAAGCAAATCGGTGGGAAGCTGCGGCGAACTCACGTCGCTGATTTCCGTATTTGTCACTCCGTTCGCCAGCGTCAGATCCACGTCCTGCTGACTCACCAGCACCGACACGCCCGATTCCGCGAGTTGCCGCTGCACGCCCCGGTACGCGGAATTCAGAAAAGGCATCAGCACGCCGTCCGAAAACACCGCGCCTGCCGCATCATTTACCAGTGAGCGCGCCAGATTCAACGCGTCTTCCGCTTGATCATAAGCCGTCGTGGAAACTACAGGCATGGATGTGCCTCCAAAGATAAACAGAATTGTTACCAGTTGCTCGGCCCGTGCGGCCTTTGTAGGGCCCGTCTAAAGACGGGCCGCGCCTGCAAAGCAAGCGTTTGCCTCCCGTGGGGAACGACTGCTCGCCCTGACGAGGGAAGGGTGTGCTTTTGCTTTTTCGGGTGTCCCATCCTTCGCGCTTTTCAGCAAAGGGTGGGGTTTTTCTGGAACCAGCCGGCACGGGTTTACAGCCTTCGGCCTGCCCTTTCTCCGGTTACTCGTTCGCCACGCCGCTCGACGTCGCAAACGCGCTCGTCCCGTCAAACACGAAGCTCTGCGCGTTGCATTTCCCCGCCGTAGTCCCAACCGTCATCCCTCCACGCACGCTGCCCGGCCAGTTGAACGTAAACGGCCCTCCCGACGCCGGCTGGCACACAATGAAGTGCAGCCACTGCCCCGCTTGCGCGTTGATCAAGTTCGTCGTGCTCACGTCAGCATTCAACGTCACCTCAAACGTGTTTCCCAATCCCGCGTCAAACGCCATCGTCCCGCCCGATTCCGTCACCGCGACGAATCCCGCCGTCATCCCGAAATTGTCGATCACGCCCGCCGAACTCTGCCCGCCAAACGGCGTCAACTTCATCGTCGTCTCGCCCAGATGCGCGTTGAAATTCCAACTCAACGCCGACGCGCTTGCGTTTTCTGTCCACACAGTCGATCCGCCGTTTCGATAAGTCAATCCGCTCGCGCCAGATGCCGAGTCGACGATCGGCGCAAAAAACGTCGGCGAAGCCAGCGGTGGAACCACAAGTTGGTCGCTCGTGTTCTTCGAAAGCGCCACGTCCGCCGTGTTCGCGTGATTTCGCCAAGTGATCGCGTCGCCGTCAGACAGCCTGAAAATCCCGCTCTGCGCCGGATTCCCTGAAAGCGTCTCGAACGCATTTCCCCTCACGTTCTCGCCGCGAAGACCGCACACAGTGCCGGTGGCGCAACTCGAGTCGTATGTTTTCAGCGCATTCCGGTACGCGGTTATTTCGTTGCCGCTGATAGTTCCCGCGGGAATGTAATTCATCACCGGCGCGTAAGCCTGAATCGTAAATCCTAAAGCAAACGGAGCAAAAAAAGTGATCGTCGCCGGACTCGTCGCTGCTCCCGTCACCGTGTACAGGCACGTATCCCATGTCCACTCGCCGTCACCCATCACCGCATTGCCGCTGCATCCGCCCGAGAGAGCGTTGCCTGTGCCGCCCACCGTTATCTGCAACGCCGTCGTCTTGCTGCCGGAGTATCCATTCGCCGTCGCCGAACGCACCCACGCTCCGGCCACAATCTGATCACCGACGGCCAGCGTGTGATTCTGCTGGAAGAAATCCAAAGTTTCAAACGTCGTGTTACTCGTGTTCGATGCCTGCGCCGCGTTCATCGTCCCATCGGGCGCCGGAATCCCGCTTTGAGTGAACGTGGTCGTTCCCGCAAATTGCGATGCGATCCATCCCGAAGGTCCTGTAGCCGCAAGATTCGGAAACCTCACTGGCGCGAGCCCGAAATTTCTTTGTACGTCGTCGCGTTTGCCGAATAGCCATCCGTTTACAGTGCCCACTTGCCCGTATCGCGCCGGCGATACGCTCTGATTGCCCAGATTATTCACGTATTGCGTGTCCGTGTGCACCGGCCCAATGATATTTATTCCTTGTCCTTGAATATGATTCGCCTGAATATCCAGGCCGTTTACGTCCACTTGCACGCCAGGGGTCGTCGTTGTCGCGTCAGCCACCTCCACGCTATCAATCGTCGCGTTGATGTTGCCGTCTCCTGAACTCCCCGCCGCCGCGAACCACACCGCCGGCTCCCCTCCCGACTGGCCTTCGCTCGTGAAGTCCCGCACATTCACTTCCGCAACGTTTGTTCCCGCGTATACCTTGATCCCTCCGTTGTTCGACTCAAAATCGTAAATGTCCACCAGCCCAACACCCGCATTCGTGCGTCCATCGATCAACACGGCGGGCGTCAGATCCCCGAGCGGCGGATTCACGTTGTCTGTTCCGTTGCCCCCGCAATCAATCATTCGCACCCAGAAAGATGCGCCCGTAATGTCCCAGGCTGGCCCGTCCCCTGCCACGGAATTCACATTCGCCGTCACGTTATAAAAAAATGGCGGCGAAGTATTGCATGTCCCGGTTCGCGTATTGTTCGAGCATTCTCCGATTACCACGCCACGCCCTGGATACTGAATCGCCATATTCGCAAAATAAATCGACCCATTCGTCCCGGAAAGCCATATCCCTGGGTGATTTCGATCCGCATTGCTTCCGGCAATAATCAGTGCGCGCGGCATTTGCCCGCTGGGCCCGTGCGAACTCGCTGCAATCCCAATAATCGCGACCCCGCTTCCGCCGTTCGGCACTTTCATCCAGCATGGCGGCGGCGAAGCAAAGTTCGGATCAATCGTCCCCATCAGTTGGATCCCGCAACCGGCTGTCGCACTTGCCGCGCTGCCGTCGAAGAAATAGATCGTCCCGTTGCCGGCGATATTCGTCGCGCAGTTTCCCCCGGGCAGCGAGCAAAGCGCATGGTCGATCGTTGCCATGGCCGTGCCTTTGCTCTTTCCATCGTTCGCGTCTGATCCGCTGGGCGACACCCAAAGCTCCGCATCTCCGCTGAACGGCTTCAACGCCACATTGCTCGCTGGGGAAAAGTTCGCCGTCAGCGCTCCCGCCGTCAGCGTTCCCGTCACATTCGCGTTCCCGCCCACATCCAGGTTCCCGCCCAGATTCAACGTCAGCGCGCTGATCGCGTTCGTTGCCGTCAGCGAGCCCACCTGCGCATTCGTTGGATTCATCGGCAGAATCACGTCCGGCGTCGTGTATGTGTGTATTCCCGGCCCATAAACCTGCACCGTGTACAGTCCCGGCGCCGCATAGAAATGAAAGTTGCCGAGGCCGTCGGACGTCAACGGATTCTGCGCTGGCACAGTCAGTGTCGCATCCGTGTACAGATTTGCCGGCGGCGCGCACGGCGTTATCGTCACATTCGCCGGCTGCGAGCAAACCACAACCGTCGCTCCCGCAACCGGAATGCCCTGCTCGCCGCGCACCGTGTCATCGTGCCGCGACCCTTGCCCCCACGCTACTGTCGCTGCGAACAAAACAAACAGACACGATACCGCTGAAAGTTTCAGAAATGTTCTCATGCGAATGTCGCCTCGAAATAATGTCGCCCCTCGGATGCGCTCACTGCCTGTAGCTCACGTCCCGCCCGGCGCTCTGAGCCGGGCTGACGTGTAAGCCTCTCTCTGCATAGGATGTGCTCAGCACCTGTAGCTCACGCGGATCCTGACCTTCGAAGGATCCCGTCGGACGATTTTTGTCCGGCCGACGTGAGGCCTCCCTGCCCGTAAGCCGTGCGTTCAAATCCCCGCTCACTCGCCCGGCCTGCGCCGCGAAGCCGGTGCCGCAAATTCGCGATGCCCCGCCACTCCATACTTCGCCGCGCGCTCCGCATCCAACACCGCGCTGCAATGTTTGCATACCGCCACGCCCGCCTTTACCTTTTCCCCGCACACAGGACAATCCACCGATCGCTGCGGCACGTACGCCCACTCGCGCTCCAGCCCCATCGCCAGCGCCGCGCGCCTGTGCATATCCGAAATCTCTCGATACGAATGCCCTCGCGCCCACATCTCATCCGCGTCCGCCACAAGCTGCTTATACCACGCATCCCTTCGCACAACTGCTTCACTCAGCTCTTCCTTCGCGGGCCGCGCGTCGGCGCAAACAAAAATTCCATGATTCCCCAGGTCCTGCACGATATCCTCGGCAATTTCGCGCGGCGTAATCGTGAACGGGAACCTCCGATTGTCGCCCAAATCAATCGCATCGCCCCGCGGCGTCACAATCAACACTGCACACGCCTCGCCCTTCGCGCACGCCGGAATATGGAACACGCCGTATGTCCGCGTCACGTACCAATCTTGGTCTGATATCGAGGCGATCGTCGCTGTCCTGTCGAGCGTCGCCGCATCATTCGCCGAACCCCGTAGTTCCCGCATCATCGTCGTCATGGTTGTCCTTTCGCACCTTAGAAATGTACTCGCCACAATCTGCTTCTGAATCCACAAACCGCTCGTTCGCCCGCTCGCACGAGCAGTCCGCCGTGTCACACTTTCGCGTACACGGGTCCACGTACCTCGTCATCATGGACGAACGCTGGATGACCGGCATCCGCTGCGCCTTAAAATGTTAGAGCTATCGTTCCAGGGGATTCCTGTTTGGGAAGTCGCGCGCTACGTCGGGCCCGCACCCTCGAAACCAACTCGCACGTACACCTGCAGTCGGATCGGTGCCCGGCAGGCACGATTTTTCGAGCCGCTGTTCTTAAAATACTCGCCGAACTCCCCGACGCACTAATTCAGTTGTAAGTCCGTAAACACAATGCGCCCCAAGCAGCGACAAATGCCGCGGAACCGGATATTCCCACGGTTTCTTCGACAATTTCAGCATCGGCAACGCCACGTCTTCGGCGCCAACAAAAACCGCTGCGCCAAACGGCACACCGCACATTTTCTTCAGGACAGGCGCGACTTCCGCCGCGCCGCCATACACTCCCCCGAGCGCCGAAGCAAACGCGTAGTGCACAATGGTGCTTGCCCTTTTCTTTTCGCTTCGCCCCAAGCCGTGCCCTGCAAACGTCCTCGACAATTTATTCGCCGTCTTGATTGTCGGATCTTCGCCTTCCCCTGCTCTTGGCTCTTTGCCAATCAGGGACCTCGACGCTTTTCCGTACACTTCCTCGAACTTGCTCATCGTATATGCGGCCGCAAGCCCGCCGATCACTCCCGCCGCAATTCCCTTCCATACGGACTGTTTCTTCTGTTTCCTCCATCTGTAATCCATTGCCTGCTCCATTCTGGGTGGGTTTCGTGAATTCGAATACACATTCAGGCTAGAGCAATCGCCTTCCAGAAACATCCCCTAAAACTCGTACTCCCCGCACGGAATATGCTGTACTCGTTCCACTCACAGTGGCACAGGCTTCAGCCTGTGTGCCTTCGCCTTTTCGCGCACGCATGGACGCGTTCTCCAGGAACGCTTGCCTGCCTGGCAGGAAGGGATTCTTGTGCCAACGACCGAACAGGCATGTTCTGTGTAGGGCCCGTCTAAAAGACAGCCGCGCCTGCGCCAGCAGGCGTTTTGCCTCAAATGGCACAGTCCTGCGCGTTTTCTCATAGTCGCTGCCGGAGTCTCGAGCAGTCAGTGGCACAGGCTTCAGCCTGTGTGCTTTCTCGTAGTCAGTGGCACAGTTTCGCCTTGCCTCGCTGACCGTACGCCTTCTCCGCAGAGATATCTTACGCTGTAGCCACAAACGGCACTCCATGAAACGCCCGTCCCGAATCATCCAATACCGCATCCGCGTGCGAATCCCATTCCCGTTCCCGTCGCTCTTCTCGTTTTTCGATCGCCGCGCGATGCTCTTCCGCCGGACACCCCCGCGAATACTCCACCGCCAGCACAATCGCTTCGCACACAGTCGGCGACAGCGGAATAAATTCCCCGTCCGCGCCTTGCAACGTAAAGCAGTGCTCGTACTCCCCGCGCCGCGGAAACGGCCCAAGCGCCGGAATTAAAATGCCGTCTTCGCGCTCGATCGTCTGCGAATACCACATCTCCGGCGATCCGTACGCTTCCGGAGGCGTCCACCGTTCAATGTGCCACCTCTCAAACGGAAAATATTTAGGCACCTCTCGCATCTCGATGCGCTGACGAATCACGTTTCCGCTCGCATCCGTGTCCGTCCACTTCCCGCCAATCCACGCCAGCCGCGACCATCCCCACACCACCCGAAAATTCGCCTCACCGTAACGATTCACTCCGCCCGCCCGCGCCACTCGCGCCTGCAGCTCCGCCGGCGCCTCGTGATTTTCTCGCGTCACTTCAATCATCTTTGCGCACCGCCGCCGGTTCAGCTTGACACCGCAGTACCGTTCGCGTAACGTCCGCGTGACACAAATTCTCCACATCACCCAACCAATCAAATCAAGTCTTAGGTTTACAAGTCATCGCAACGAACCTCCGCGGAGTACGGATATCTACGAAGGGGAGGAATAGAGTAAATGTTGAATCGTTTCTCGACTGTCTTGGTCCTAGTGTTTGCGCTTTTCGCTGGCGTGTTGTTGACGCCGAAAGCCGCGGTCGCGCAGGATCAACCTCAAACCTATTACACTTATGTTTCCGAATGGGCGGTGCCGCGTGCGCAGTGGGATGCGTTTGCAAAGCAGGACGCGTCCAGCATTGCGCGGATGAAACAAGCGGTCGCCGACGGATTGATCGTCGCGTGGGGCAACGTGGCATTTCGTGTGCACCAGGAAGACGGCTACACGCATGCTGAATGGTTTACCGCGACCAGCCGCGACAACCTCCTCAAAATGCTGGAGCAGGACTATGCCACGGCGACGAATCCCAGTTACGTTTCCGCGACGAAGCATCACGATCTCCTCCTGCACACCATGGCGCTTCGAGGCAAATCGGGCGAAGGCAGCGGCTATCTGCGTGTAGCCAGCTATCAGGCGAAGCTAGGCAACGAGCAAGCGCTCTCGGGTCTCTTGATGGGCAAGTTCAGAGCGTTCCTCGACTCGGAAGTCGCCAAGGGGAACGTGGCTCTGTACAACATCGACGAGGAGGATATTCACACGGATGCGCCGGGCGGGTACGACCTCGCGATGGTTTTCCCGGATGGCGCGGCCATAGATAACTTCTACGCTGACTTCGGAGCCATGGAAAAGTCGGATCCGACGACCGGCCAGGCGTTTGCAAGCTTGACGGTCGCCAAAGACCATCGCGACGACTTCGGGAGGGTTACGGCATACCAGAATAAGTAGCAAGCGCGCCCAAAGCGCGTTTTGGAGTTCCAGGGCGGCGCCAATCTGCCCGTTCGCCACAGCGAGCAACCGTGGGCAAGAAAGCGCCGCCCTCTTTGTTTGTGCGCCACTCACGCCGCAGTCTAGTAGCCTGTGGGGATGGCGAGCGAATCGATGTACGCCCCACTCCGCGGCGACTCATTCCAGACCTGGAACCCCGTCACGAAGTAAAAAATGTACGCCGCCGCAAGCCCGCCGCTGGCCCCGTAAATCGGGAACACGGTTTGCCCGCCCACGTCGTAAAAATCAATGTCCTGCATCACGGCGCGTCCCCAGTGCGACAAATCGAGGAAATCAATTCGAGCCTGGTTCGCGTTAATCGACGACTTAATCGGCACGCCCGCCATCGTCAGCTCGCCCGTAAAAAGCAAGTCGAGATCGCTCGCGCGCCCGCCCGCTCCTTCCTTGATGATCTGCGAGATGGAAATGCCCAGCTGCTCCCAAGCACTTTCCTGCTCCAGCGCCGTGTACGCTACCAGCTTCCCCACTTGGTTCGTCCCCAATGCCTTCCGCACCTTGTTAATTGCGAGTCGCACCACGCCCGGAGTGATCGCGGCGTTGTTGCCCGCTACGTGCGGCGTCGCCAGCTCCACCGGATACGTCGCGCGATTCAAGTTCAGCCACGTGCCCGTCGTCGCGTTCGTCTGGTGATAAGGCACGCCGAAGAGCGACACCGGCTGCGCGCCGGCCAGGCCGTCGTGAACCACCGCGTCGCCCGCCACCACGCCCGCCGGAATCGCATCGATCTGGATGAATTTGTTGAACGGATCCACCTGCACCGCGTTCGACGTCACGCTGCCCGCGATATTCCGGTTCGTCGTCAGCGTCGTGTCGTAAAACTGGATCGTCTGGTTGTAGTAAAAAAGCGCCGCTCCCGGCGGCGTGGTCAAATTGATTTGCGCCGCCACGCCGGAAGGCAATCCCGTCGTCACAATAGAATTCACCGTGCCGAGCACGCCGTTGCCGTTCGTCTGCATCAGCTTGTCGAGAAACGCGCGGAACTGCCCCATCGCATTTTTAACTTCGCGCTTGGCCGCATTTTCGATCGCCTTCTCGGGCGCGTTCGTCGAGTACTCCACCAGCTTCGTGATTTCCACTGCGTGGCGGAAGAATATCGGACTCACTTGCGCCACGTCGTACGTAGTTCCGGAGCCGCGCCCCAGGTCTCCGCCGTCCAGATTGGCGAGCCCCGCCTTGCCTCCTGGACGAATCTGAAGCGGCAGCCGCATGTTGCGGCTCGATACGCGTTCCACGTCGCCGCGCTGCTGGATCATCGTCAATAAGATGTCGTCCCGCTCGTACAGCAACGGGAGTTTGTCCCGAACTTTGTCCAATTGCAGTGCAACCGATTGGCTGTTTTGCATCTGTGCCATTTATTTTTCTCCCTTTGGGAATGAATTCGGCCATGCCTCTCGGCTGCCGTGAAATATGGACTGCAGCGCCTGCCCGTCGTGACGGCTGGCCGGCTCGACGCCGCTTTGCCTCTGTCTCTGACTCGAGACGAAGTAGCCTGTGTGAACTTGTCTCGAACTTGGCGGACGAAATCGCAACCACAGAGGCGTCGTTAGTCCCCGTAGTACGTTGGTACTAATGCCAAAGTGCCCCGAGTACTGTCAGAATGTGACCCTCGCGCTATATCGTTCGCACGGGGGAAATGCCAAAATTCATCATTATCGCAGTCCCGCTCGCGCGGCTCAGGCGCGGAGGCTGCTCTTAAACTGAGGTGGGGTGATGGGAAACTTGACCGAAGTCATCGGCACAATGGAACAAGCTCCAAATGCTGAAGTACCACAAGTAACGGAACAGCCTTCCGAGCGCCGCCGCCGTTTGCGCACGAAACTTTCCGCGCCAGTCCGCGTCCGTCTCAATTCCGGCGCGCTTCAAAAGGCCGAAGTCTGCACCACCGTTGACGCCTCGCGCGACGGCCTGCTCTTCACCAGCAAACTGGCCGAGTACCGCCGCGGAATGGACGTCGTAATCACATTCCCTTATTCCGGCGCCGCCGGTGGAGTGCAACACGAACGCACCGCCGTGGTTGCCCGCGTCTTCGAAATGCCCGAAGGCCGTTTCGGCATTGGCGTTCGCTTCTACGAAGGCAAACGCCCCGATCTCTCGACGAAAGCGCCGACTGCCGGCGATGTCGCCCGCGACCTCGAAAAACCGATGCCTTTGGTCCTCGTGGTCGAAGCCGACGCCCGCGCGCGCGATGCGATTCGCACCGTCCTCGTCAGCGAAGGCTACGTTGCCGAAGCCGTTGAAACAGGAGCCGAAGCCGTCGAATTCCTCCGCCAGCGCACCCCGAATTTGCTCATCACCGAAATCGAAATTGCGGACATGTCCGGCTACGATCTCTGTCTCATCGTCAAGTCGAACGAGCGCCTCCAGCGCGTCCCTGTCGTCATGACCACTCGCGCCGGACAGCCCAACGATTATTCGACCGCGCATGCCCTCGGCGCCATCGTCTGCATGGCCAAGCCGTACAAGCAAGAGCGTCTCTTGCATGTGGTTCGCATGTTGGCCCCTGTTGCCGTCGCCGAAGAACCGCCTGCAATGCCTTTCAGCAACAAGCGCGCGCGCCCTCACCATCGTCCAACTGGCAACGGCCACTCCGGCGCTCGCGCCCGTCGCTAAAAGCAAATCCGGCTCTTGCTCTCGGCTTCCCTCGCGTCCGGGGCGGTCAACACCGCCCCTCATTACCCGTTGAGAACTTCGGATTGCAACCGCTCTGGACCGGTGATAATTTCATTTCGCCTATGCTCCGCATAAATCCATTGGCGATTGGTTCGATGGCGCTCGTTTTGTTCTGCGCGTCTCCTTCGTTGCTTACCACCGTGCCGCAAACAAACTCAACTGCCGATCCGCGT